>CAZKMC010000018.1:0-11751 GCA_964553485.1 uncultured Comamonadaceae bacterium | reverse complement strand
CAGTTTAAAAAAAGCAATTATGCCATTTGGGCCATGGCACATCTCCTTGCATTCTTTGCAATTTTTCAAGCATTAGGCTATGACTACCATAGCAATGTGACCGCGGCAATGGCTTTACCATGGTGGTTTCTGGCATTGGAGAAAAGGAAGTATTTCCAATCTTGGTTCCTCCTTGTTTTTATTCTTTTCGCAAAAGAGAACATGGCCCCCTGGATGATCTTTTGCACGTCAGGGACTTGGCTTCTGATGAGACGCACTTCCATTGGCCTTCATATCAACATGCTTTTTCAACTGGTGTTTTGCGCGGCCTATTTCTACTTCATCGTATTTCAGGTAATGCCATTTATGGCCACAGATGGATCGGCGTCCAATCTGCAATACTCCATGCTCAAAGAGTGGTCCTATGCTCCTTCTTGGGAACAGAGTAAGCTATTATTTAAGTCGTTGTTTACCAATCATTTGTCAGATTCTTACGGAGATTATTTCAAGTTGGAATTTTACTTATTACTTCTATTAAGTGGAGGATTGCTCCTTTTTCGAAAACCTGCTTTCATCTGGATGATGTTGCCAGTACTTGCATGGAAAATGTGGCATGATCACCCCTCCATGTGGGGCATCAACGGACAATATGCCATCGAGTTTGCGCCTTTGATTGCTATTGGCGTTATCTACTGCATCCCCTATTTCAAACATCCACGTCAGATGTATGTTGTTTTGCTGATTCTCACCTCCATTTGTACCATTCGATCGCTTGACAACCCCGTGGTGCCGGTAGATAGAGCGGCATTGAGATTCTACCAGCCAGCGCATTACTCAAGAGATTTTGACGTCAAAAAAGCGCATGAATTGTTGAAATTGATTCCAAAGAACGCCTCCGTTTGTGCACAATCTTCCGTATTTCCGCATCTTGCAGACCGGGATAACATTCATCTTTTTCCCAATCTTTTTCAATCTCAATATGTGGTGCTATCGCACGAGGAGAGAACCTTTCCGCTATCTCAGGAAGCCTACTTGAAGGAGGTGGATGCATTGTTGAACTCTTCGAACTGGCTCAAGGTTGGAAAATCCGATTACCTCATTATCCTTAAGCGAAAGAATCCGGCCAAGCCCTAATTAATTGACTAGTTTTGAACTCCTAAAAACACACTATGAAATTATCACATCTTTTGATTGCCATCGTTTGCTTTGGTCTTACTGCTTGCACCGAAGCAACAAAAGACAATCAAAATGAACGCAGCGAAAAGGTTAAAGAAACCATTGCCAATATGAAACTAGCACAGGACAACCACAGCTACGCGATTCCAAATGAGGCCAGAGTCAAGCACCTGTTTTGGGACGCACAAGTTGATTTTGAAAACCACCAGATTCATGGAACTGCGTCTTTTGACATTGACAACATAAAGAAGGTGAACCGTATTCTTTTTGACACTAGGGATTTGACCATTCATAAAGTGTGGTTGGATGATTCACTAGACACACAATGGAGTGTTGGTCCCTCCGACCCGATCAAAGGAGCTCCTTTGGAAGTGGAAATTACTCCAGATACCAAAAAGGTGCACATCTCCTACTCTTCTTCGCCAGAGGCTGGCGCGCTTCTTTGGGTTGAAGGTGACAAGCCATTTCTTTTTACACAAAGTCAGGCAATTTTAGGACGTACCTGGATTCCATGCCAGGACAGCCCAGGAATCAGATATACCTATGAAGCTCGTGTGAAGGTGAGAGAAGATCTCCTCGCGCTTATGAGCGCAACAAACCCAACAGCTAAAAACGAAACGGGAGTTTATGAATTCAGGATGGACCAGCCTATTCCTTCTTACTTGATGGCCTTGGCTGTTGGAGATATTGAATACCGCGAGGTTGGACCTCATACTGCGGTGTATGCTACTCCTGATTTGATTGAGAAGGCCGCGTGGGAATTTGCTGAGATGGAGCAAATGCTAACCGCTGCTGAAGCGCTTTATGGAGCATATGTGTGGGAACGTTATGATTTGTTGATTCTTCCTGCAGCGTTTCCTTTCGGAGGAATGGAGAATCCCCGACTCACATTTGCTACTCCAACAATTATTGCTGGAGACCGTTCATTGACCGCTTTGGTGGCGCATGAACTGGCTCACAGTTGGTCTGGAAACCTTGTTACAAATTCTACCTGGGATGATTTCTGGTTGAATGAAGGCTTTACGGTCTACTTTGAACAACGGATCATGGAAGCCGTCTATGGAAGAGAAATTTCAGAGATGCTGGCTCAATTGAGTTACTCTGGACTTCAGGATGAAGTAGCCGAGATCATGGACATGAATCCAAATGACACTCACTTGAAGCTGCATTTGGCGGGTCGTGATCCGGATGATGGGATGACAGCGATTGCTTATGACAAAGGATATTTCTTCTTGAGAATGATGGAAGAAAAAGTGGGCAGAGACAAGTTTGATGCTTTTATTAAGGAGTATTTCACTTCTCATGCGTTTCAGGTCATGGACACAGAACAATTTGTGACCTATCTAAAAGCAAATCTGATAGACGATAAACTCGCCAAAGAAATCCAAATGGATGCGTGGATATACGGTCCCGGCTTGCCAGATAATTGTCCCACAGTCCAAAGCACCCGTTTGAACAAAGTGGATCAAATCATTTCTGAGTGGAGCACTGGAAAAGTGAAAACGGCGGATATTCCGTGGGAGTCTTGGGTATATCAAGAACGCTACAGATTCCTAACCAACATGGCAGAGAGTGTTACTGCGGCGCAAATGGCTGAATTGGATCAGGCATTTGGAATCACAGCGACAGGAAACAACGAAGTCTTGTTTGCGTGGTTGGAACAGAGCGTTGTAAAGGACTATACTTATGCGTATGATCGTCTAGAGACTTTCTTGATGTCAGTAGGCCGGAGAAAATTTCTGACCCCGCTATATAAGGCTATGAAGGAAACGAACAAGATGGACATGGCTCTTGCCATTTATGCCAAGGCTAGACCTCATTATCACAGTGTAGCCACTGGAACAATGGATGAGTTATTGGACTGGAATCCGTCTTAGCGGATCAAATATTTGGAATAGAAAAAGGGACGTTTAGACGTCCCTTTTTTATTTTGAGTAAGGCAAATAATAGTTACCTCATCATGGTAACGGTACCTGTAATTTCTTTTCGTTCTGCGGTTGTGATCGAATACACGATTAAATTACAGATGTAGACTTCATTCTGCGAATAGAACTCGCTGTTTTCTGCTCCTGCTCCATTCCAGACTACATTTGGGTCATTGGTCTCGAACATCTTATCTCCCCATCTATTGAAGATTTGCAAGGTAAACCTGCTTGGGTCAATGTCGGTGCCAGTCACAAAGAAGACATCATTGATTCCATCGTTGTTTGGACTGAAGGTATTTGGTATGAAAACATTGAATAAATCATTCACTTCAATGAATCGTGTCAATTTACTTGTACATCCGTTCACATCGGTTACTGTAAGTGACACAGGATATATACCACCTACAGAAATCGGGAATTCAAATACGGGATTCGGTAAGTCAGAAGTACCCATGTAGTTGATGGCATCAAATACCCAATAGTAATCGACCACATCATCAGCTGCATATTCAAAGAATGAAATTTCAGTATCGGGAACTGTTGTAGGCTGCGGAGTGGCATGATACCCGACAAAAGGATTATCAAATACCGTGATGTAGTTGTCATATGTAGTGCTATACACACAACCAATGTCCGAGGTCAAAGTAAGTGTGATATCATACAAGCCTGGATTCTCGAAAAGGTGAACAGGGTCCTGAGCTAAAGTGCTACTTCCATCACCAAACTGCCATAATTCCTGAGAATAAAGGTCGTTGTCTATCAAGTTTGTGAATGCAATAGGTGCAGGGAAACATCCACGTGTGGTATCCGCTTCAAATTGAACTTGAATTGGAGTTTCAACTGTAACAACGTGGCAAGCAACGCCATCTGGTGATTCACAGCCATCCGAAGCATATACACAGTACTCTCCTGTTTGGGAAGTTTGGTTGGCAATATTTGCTCCAAAACTCACAAATTGTCCATTGAATTCCCAAACGTATTCGTATGGGTTGCCAATTCCTCCGTTTGTATCATCTACCTGCAACATGGCGCTAGTGCCGGTACAAATCAAGTCTGGGCCAGAGATTTCTACAGTAATTGAGTCTCGTACAGCTACTTCTACCTCAAGTGGGCTGCTTTCACACCCAAAATCGTCTGTAGCGATTACAGAATAGCTTGTGGTAACCGTTGGAGAAGTTCCAACAATAGAACCTATACCAAGACCATTGTCCCATGTATAAGTCCAAGAGTTATCTGGGTCATTCTCAGACCATGCTTCCAATAGAGCCAATCCATCCACACAGATAATTGTGTCTGGTACTAGTTCAAACATAACTGGTTCAGGAGCATCGATGACTACATTGTTCACGTAGGTGCATCCTCCTGCGCTCACAGAAACGCTATAATCATCTGGGAATAGATCTGTAAATTCAGTCAATCCACCGGCACTTTGTAAAGTCTGCTGTACCACTCCATTTTGAGTGAAAATGATTTCCCATGGTCCTTCGCCACTATTCTCATCGATGTCAATTGAAATGACACCATCATTTCCGTAACAGCTTGGATTTTGGCTATCAATAATAAAAGCAAATGCAGGGTTAACCAA
This sequence comes from uncultured Comamonadaceae bacterium, assembly GCA_964553485.1. Classification (GTDB taxonomy): domain Bacteria; phylum Bacteroidota; class Bacteroidia; order Flavobacteriales_D; family Sanyastnellaceae; genus CAZKMC01. The sequence continues at coordinate 7,086 of CAZKMC010000018.1, read as the reverse complement.
CACAACATCTGTGGACGCACATGCAGGGTGCCCTAGCGGATAAGCTGTAAGCGTGTATTCTGTTTGTCCCGGTATATCTAACACTTCTGGGTTAGGAACGTTTGGATCTGAAAGTCCATCAGATGGGGTCCATTCAAATACATATTGAGGACCTCCTGCTGAACAACCCACATCCCAGTTCCATTCTTCTTGCGAACCACTTTGACAAGAAACGCTTCCGTCTGCGGTGATTTGAAAAGTTAGGCATCCGGTTGCATTAGATGCAATCCAACTCATTCCTGATAGAGATCCATAGATTGGTCCTGCTAACAAGGGAGCTCCTGTATTGTCACCATCAAACACCCAGAATTCATCAAAAAAGTTTTCTGTGGAACCTGTGTTGAAAGTCACGTCTATAAAAGTAATTCCATCACCTGGATTGTCTGGACAATAGGTCCATGAGGTATTTTCCCCTTCACCGTAGCAATAAGAATAATTACCAGCGTCATTTCCACAAGAAGGTGAAGGTTGACCGTCTAGTCCTCCTTGAAGAACGGTAAGGTCTCCGCAGAATACAACGTCGGGACCAGCGTCTGCTTGTCCTGCTAGTGCAACGGATACTGTGAGTGTGCTATCATGTCCACACCCGTGGTTGTTCATTACCGAATAGGTGAATGGCCACACGCCCTCCTCAGTTGGCAACACACATATGGTATTTCCGTCTGCGGATTGTTCAAGTATATCAAGTCCTGAAGTATCAAAGCTCCAGAAAGAACTATCCGCTCCTGCGCCAATATCAGGTGTAAATTCTGTTACATCCGGAACAATTGCCGGATTGAATGCTAGTCCCCAAGAGTCTAATTCGCCGCTATCACCTCCCCACAAATCGCAGACAGAGATCGTCCAAGCTCCATTCAATTCACAACCTACTAGTTGGTCTAAAGGTTCCAATGAGTTGTAATCTCCTTCAGGTAAAGAACCATTGGCTCCTGTAGTGGCTACTTCTGACCAGGTACCTTGAGTAGCGTCTGGTGTCCACGCGTAGTCCCAGAATTCCGTATTAACAACACCGAGGTCAGTTCCGTTTGCGCCCACATTAGGGCCTATTGTCTGAGCCATTTGTTGGTGCAGAATAACAGATTGACCATTTGGACATTCCACAGAAATTACCAGGTCAAACAAAAACGAGTGCTCTATGGCTATATTGATAGCAAAAAGATCATTGATGTTGGTAAGCGTTTGTCCTGGACCGAATCCAGCGACATCTATCACAGATTCAAAGCATTCTCCAACGTTATCTGGCAATTCAGTATTTACAGGGTTGTCATAAGTAACTTCTGGTCCTGCCCATGTCACTTCATAGTCATCTGGAAAGGCCTCAAAACAAACCTCTTCACCGAGGCAAAGAGTTGTGTCTCCTGGGAACGGAGACCAGCTTGGATAGGTTGCAACAAGGACTTGTAAACTAATTCTGTTGGTACTTGCACATCCATTGTCATCTACTAAATAGAGTTCAACGATGTATTCGCGTGGTTCTGGCCAAGAGTGAGACACAATAGGTCCACTGGTATCTGTAGTTCCATCACCAAAATCCCACAACCATTCTACAATTGCAAAACCAGGAGCAGCGTAACTTTCTGAACCGTCAAAATTAATTACTTCATTCACACAAATTCGGTGGTCTTCTGGAGCATCGTAAGTGCCAACAGCAACTGGTCGGTCACAAGGGGTATCACATGTAATGGAACCAACAAAGTTTCCGGTTCCCGCGTTGTTAGAATCAAATACAAAAGTTAAGCAACCGGAAGTATTGAGTGGTGTTGCAGTCACAAAAAGGCCTTGAAGGGCAGTTCCTGAATATGAACCTAAGGGAGTAGCACCTGTATTATCACCATCATAGATGGCCATGTTGTCCCAGGAATTTTGATTGCCTGTTTCGTCCAAATCGAAAGTAACAAAATCCACGGTGACCACATCCCCCTCAATCTCCGGACAAATGGTAACAGTGAAATATTCGTCATTGCTATAACCTGGTCCACCTTGATCTCCACTATCCAGAAAGGCTCCTCCACAAGAATAGAAAGTGCCGTTGGCATTCATTACAACATTTACCTGGGCCACGGCACCCACGGAAAAAATCAAACAGAAAACGAAAGTGTAGAGTTTTTTCATATTCATTGTGCCTGATTCTGTTGCAGCTCTGTCATTCTCTTGACTGATTTCACTGTGAGTAATTTGCCACTGTCTCCAATTCGGTAATACACTGGGGAAGTTTGTGCTTGGGAAAAACGATATAGTTGATAATGAAAGTCGTTAGATTCGATCAATTCTTCTGTCAACTGCGGAGCTCCTTCTGCCTTAGTCAGGACGACAAGTGCATCCGGCAATTCTTGAATGTTTTTGGGACTTACATCTTCTACAGTGCAGGTGTTTTGATCTGCGAAAACATAGTAGGCAATTTTATCAGCTCCCATGGTAGAAACTACTTCTGCTCCAAATAGGACATTCATCCATTCGGGAGTTTCCTCAACTTGAGCTTGAGAGTAGAGGGTTCCTGCGCAGAGGCAGATAAGCATGAATGATTTTAGAGTGCGCATAATCCTTATTAAGTATAAGATCAAAGTTAGCCAATTTGACAACTATGAATCCTCACAAAAAAGACGCAATTCAGGCGTAAAACGTTGCTTGGGAAATTAAATTAGCGCATCATAGTGATATGCCCCATAATTTCTTTCCTGTCTTGGGTAGTTGCAGACCTTGTAACTATGCGGTAGAGATAGACCTCATTGCCTACATAATAGCCTCCATTTTGATGAGATCCATCCCAAACTTGGTGGATATCGTAAGAGCTAAAAACCACTTCTCCCCATCTATTAAAAATCTGGATGTGGTAATCAGTTTCATCTACATCGATGCCGTGCACTGCAAATACATCATTTAGACCATCTTCATCTGGTGTGAAAGCGTTTGGAGCATATAAAACGAAGTCCTCTACAACCAGAACGAAATGGGTGATACTATCCTGACATCCCCATTCATTGGTTACAGTTAGAGTAACTGGATAGCTTCCAGCGGTTTCACTTGGAAATTCATAGGACGGACTGTCCTCATCGCTAGTGCCTGAGTTGTTAAATAACCATTCACTTTCGATATAGTCCAATGAATAGTTGGTAAACTCAACCTCAGTATGCGGTAGGACAGCAGTATAAGGGTCGGCAGCGAATTCAGCGAAAGGATATTTGAAAGTGCTTATCAAGGCAGTGTCAGTGTGAGAAAAAACGCAGCCATCAACTGAAACGATAGTCAGAGAGATATCCCAAATTCCCTCATCTAAATACGTGTGGCCCGAATATCCAATTTGGCTCCAAGTCACACCATCGCCAAAGTTCCAAATAGAAGAAGCAATCTGATTTGTAGATTCCGCATTTCCGTAGAAATTGATCGTTACCGGTAAGCATCCACCTAAGGTATCTGCCTCAAATGTGGGGTCAATTGGCTCGGTCATTTCAATGAGGGTACATTCTGTAAGGGAAGGAGTTTCGCATACATCAGTGACAGTTAAGCAGTACTCGGTTGTTTCCTCGGGCTCTGCCCAAAAACCAGACTCAACAGAAGTAGAACCATCATTTCCTTCCCAGCTGAAACCGTAGGGTTCTAATCCACCACTTAGGGCCTCAATTCCTACAAATGCTGAATCTCCCAGACAGATGGTTTCACCTGCTAGCAAGCCAAGACTGAATGGCTCATACATGTTAACAGTTGTGATCACGCTTTCCGTTTCACACCCCAAACCAAAAGAAGCATGCACTTCATAAGTAGATTCAGTGGTAGTATTGACTTCTATAAAGTCTTCAACTCCCTGATCTCCAGTACTCCAGTAATAATATAGGTCGCCGGTATCGAAACTCGGTGTCACGACCAAAGTAGCCATTCCTCCTACGCAAATGGTAGTGTCTGGGGTCAATTCCAGTGTAATTTGCGGCGGAGTAGACATGTCCACGATTTCCTCATGCACACAGCTTCCATCTGAAATCAGTACAGTGTAGGTATCTGGGTATAAGTCTGGGAAGTTCACAATTCCTCCCGGAATTGAGGTGACTTCTGTCTGAATCCCATCTTGCCAGAGTTCTAGGTCCCACGGACCGGTTCCTGAATCCGGATCCACAAATACTTCTATCCACCCATCAGGCCCGAAGCAGTAGGGCTGGAAAAAATCAACTTCATATTCATATCCGGGAATAAGAGTCATTTCATCATAGGAAATGCAGTCTGGATGTCCCAATGGATATGTCGCTAGAATATAAGTTAGTTCGGCATTTGGAGGAACAGTAACCTCTGGATTCGGAATGGAGGGGTCAGAAAGACCTGTATCTGGCGTCCATTGCCATACGAATTGAGGGCCTCCTTGGGAGCAACCTACGTCCCAATTCCATTCTTCTTGCGAACCACTTTGACAAGAAACGCTTCCATCAGGTGTAACCAGGAAAGTAAGGCAACCAGTAGGATTGGTTGCCACCCAACTCATTCCAGCTAGGGACCCGTATATTGGCCCAGCTAATAAAGGCGCACCAGTGTTGTTGCCGTCATACACCCAGAATTCATCAAAGAAGTTTTCTACAGAACCTGCATTGAAGCTTACGTCAATGAAGGTGTATCCATCTCCCGGGTTGTCTGGACAAAAGGTGAAAACGGAATCGACATTGTCAGCATAGCAGTAACTATAATTACCGCCAACTGAAGAACAAAGCGGAGTTGGTTGTCCCTGAAGCCCACCTTGAAGCGTAGTTCCGTTTCCGCAATAGGTTACATCGGGTCCTGCATCAGCTTGTGCTGCCAATTCAGCAGTGACTGTTACTGTTGAATCATAAGAGCAACCATGATTGTTCGCAACGGTATAAGTGAAGTCCCAAACTCCATCTATTTCTGGAAAAATACACACCTCGTTGCCATCTGCGGACTGGCTCAAAATCGTTGGCCCGGGAACGGGTAATGACCAAAAAGAGCTGTCTGAGTATTCTCCAATAGTAGGCGTAAACTCTGTGACATCCGGAATAATTGCAGGGTTAAATTCGAGTCCCCACGAATTCATTTCGCCATCATCTCCTCCCCACAGGTCACAGATTTCAAGCTGCCATGTACCGTTCAATTCGCAACCAACCAACTGATCAAGGGGGTCGAGACTGTTGTATTCTCCTTCGGGTAAGCTAGGATCGTTGCCTAATGTTGCCACTTGCGACCATGTACCTTGTGTAGCATCTGGCGTCCAGGCATAATCCCAATAAGCACCATCTGGAATTCCGAGGTCTGTGCCATTTGCTCCAACGTCTGCTCCAACCGGTTGCTGCATTTGTTGGTGCAAGACCGTACTTTGACCATTTGGACAGATCACTGTGATCACGAGGTCAAACAAAAAACTGTGGTTCAACGATATGTCTACGGAAAACAGGTCATTCACATTGGTGAGTGTTTGTCCCGGAGCAAATCCTGTCACATTAATTTCAGAGGGGTTACATGCTCCAACATCATCTGGCAGGACTGTCAAATCCGCATTCTCGTATGTTTGCTCAGGACCGCTCCATGTTTGTTCATAATCATCGGGGATTGCTTCTAGGCACAGCTCCTCACCAAGGCAAAGCAGCGCATCTCCAGGAAATGGTGACCAGGTTGGATAGGTGGCAACAAGCACTTGAAGGCTGACACGATTGGTACTTGCGCAACCGTTATCATCCGTTAAATAAAGTTCAATAACATATTCACCTGGCTCATCCCACGAATGAGATACAATAGGCCCACTGTTATCTGTAGTGCCATCTGCAAAATCCCAGAGATATTCTATGATTAAAAATCCAGCTGCGGCAGTCGATGCGGATCCATCAAAATTGATAACGTCACCCACACAGATTCTATGAGAGTCTGGGGCATCATAAGTTGCAACAGCTATTGGTCGGTCACATGGAGTGTCACAGGTAATTGACCCGCCAAAATTCCCCGTTCCTTCTGCATTTGAATCAAACACAAATGTGAGGCATCCGGAAGTATTTTGGGAAGTTGCAGTAACAAAAAGACCTTGAAGATCATTTCCTGTATAGACTCCTAGAGGGGCAGCGGCGGTGTTGTCTCCGTCATAGATGGCAATATAATCCCAGGTGTTTTGATTACCTGTTTCATCCAATGTGAACGTGATAAAATCAACCGTCACCACATCACCTTCGGTCTCGGGACAAATGGTACAAACGAAGTATTCATTGTTCTGATAACCAGGGCCACCTTGTCCACCACTATCAAAAAAAGCACCCCCACATGAATAGAAGGTTCCATTGTCTATTACTACATTGTTTACTTGACTAACAGCATCAAGGGACAATAAAAGAAAAAAACTTGCCAGAATTCTCGGCAACAAAGTCAAATCAATCCGCATCCAATTCTAATTTTCCGAGCAAAACTATCTTAATAAGTCTGCTTTCCAAATTATGACACGGCAAAAATCAGTAAAAGGTTGGACGGATAAACGCGATAGCTGAAAAAGTATTAACGCATCAACGTTACGAACCCAGAAAGTTCTTTTTTCTCAGAAGTGTATAGGCTTCGGACTTCGAGTGTCCACTGGTATAGCCCATCTGGAGCATAGTAGCCTTGTCCATTGACGTTTCCAAGCCAAGCATTTTGTGGGTCATTGGAGGAAAAAATAAGTTCTCCCCAACGATCGAATACTTGCAATAGATAGTCCTTATCCGAATAACCCTGACACACTGGCTTAAAAACCTCATTCAGTCCATCTTGATCTGGAGTGAAGGTATTAGGGGCAAACACGCTGAATTCACCCTGTACATATAGGTCATGGCAACTTTGATTTTCACAGCCATACTCAGACCAAACCGTTTGGCAAACTTGGTATCCCATCCCTCCTATTTCGGGGAAATCAAAAGTGGGATCTGATTCTTCTGAAATTCCTAAATCGCTGAACTCCCATAAATAAGTTCCAGCACCGATGCTTGCATCATTAAATTCAACATGGGTATGTAATTCAGAAATATTCTGGGGAGAAAAAGTCCAGCTACTCTGTGGGATAGAGTATGCTTGAATATAGTTCTCCTGGAGCAGGCTATT
>CAZKMC010000017.1:16600-19851 GCA_964553485.1 uncultured Comamonadaceae bacterium | reverse complement strand
ACTGCAAGTATCAGATTGCGTGGGTGCGCTAACTGCTGCTGTTGGGGGTGGTTTCCCAAGCAAATTCTCACCTTTTCCTTCTTCTTCTTTATCTACCCACTTCGCGTTCGCTTTTGCGACTTCACCGGACGTCACGGAGTCCACGCCTAGAGATATCCGGCGATTGACTCTTCGAAGCGTCGATTGGATGTCGTCTGCTGCTCCCGCCGCGCGCTGCTTTTGCGGATTGGATGAAGTGGATAACGACTTTGACAAAAACGTTCCTTTTCCTTTTCCTCCTCCATGACTACCACCCAACTCCGCTGCGGCGGCCGCCCAAACGCGGCGAGGAAGACGAAAGCCTTGCGAAGAAGAGGAGGATGCCAAAAGTTTAGAGAGCATGAGGTCGATTTGGCGTCTTCTTCGGTGCATTTCTTTTCTTCTTTGGTCGTCGTACTCTTGTTGTAAAGTTTCGCCCAAGTAGTTCGAGACAAAGAAAAGAACAGTCCAAAACCAACTTCCGACAATCAACTCAGCTACAAAGAAAAAAAGGCGCTAGAAAAAGAAAAAAGGAAGATCACCAATCGCGTTTCTAAACTGGAACAGCAAATTGCTGAGAATGAATCACAGATTGAAAGGCTCAATGTAACGATAGCATCTTTAGACTATTCTGACAAAGAGAAAACGGAACAAGTCCTTGGTTCTTTTCAGGAAACAAAAGCTCAACTCGAAAAGCTAGTTGAAGAATGGCAAGCAGCAGTAGAAAAAGCAGAAGAACTGAACGAGGTGAAAAGCTAAGCGTTATGCTGTTCCATGTATTTCTCCCAACGATCAATCACCCAGAGCATATCTTCCGGTAAATCACTGGTAAACTGCATGCGCTCACCAGTTGAAGGATGAGTGAATCCTAAAGTCCTGGCGTGAAGTGCTTGTCTATTAAGTCCATTAAAACAGTTGGTTACAAACTGTCTGTATTTGGAAAAGGTTGTCCCTTTCAAAATCTTATCACCTCCATATTCGGCATCGCCAAAAAGCGGGTGTTTGATGTATTTCATGTGCACACGAATTTGGTGCGTACGTCCCGTTTCCAGTTTACACTCCACCAAAGTCACATACCGAAGTTTCTTTAAGACCTTGTAATGGGTCACAGCATGCTTCCCATAATCTTCATCAGGAAATACAGTCATGACCTTCCTGTCTTTCAGTGACCGTCCTAAATGACCAGTGACGGTGCCATCTTCATCCATGTCACCCCATACAAGCGCCGTATATCGCCTTTCAGTAGTTCTTTCGAAGAACTGCTCAGACAACTTCATCATGGCCTCCTCAGTCTTCCCTATGACCATGAGGCCTGTTGTGAGCTTGTCCAATCGGTGTACAAGTCCAGGTCTTGGAATACCATGTTGTGTATTGGCCGGCAATTGATCAAAGTGGTGGATTAATCCATTCACCAAAGTTCCGCTGTAGTTCCCATATCCAGGATGAACTACAATGCCTGCCTGCTTATTGATCACAATTAAATGATCATCTTCATAGACGATGTTCAAAGGAATGTCTTCTGGGATCAACTTAATTTCCCTTACAGGATGAGGAAGTTCCACCGTTACCACATCGCCAGGCTTGACCTTGTAATTCGACTTTACCACTTTTCCATTGACCATAATATAGCCTGACTTAGCGGCCAATTGTAGTTTGTTCCGAGAAGTGTTCGGCAATCTATCCATAAGGAATTTGTCAATCCTTAATGGGTTCTGGGCGGGGTCTGTTACAATCCTATGATGTTCAAATAACTCTTCAGATTCCTCTAATTGAAAATCTTCTTCTTCCTGGTCAGCCATATTACTTTATAAGTAGTTTCTCTCTGGCAATCATTTGTCCAGTTTGTGAGTCAAGAAGTTGAAGGATGTACATCCCTTTTGGAAGATCTCCTACGAGCATTTGGTAGGAAGATGAAATCATTAAGTGGTTTTCCACCAAACGTCCGTTCAAATCAACCAATTCCAAGAGCATGTTATTTGAGACCTGGTCAACTTGCACGTTTACATAGTCTGAAGCTGGATTAGGGAAAACATCTATCCTCGCGCCAGCAAACTCTTCAATACCATTCCAAACCAAAGTTTTGCCAGATTTAAACACGGGACGAATCATCACACTCCCTTGAATACTGCTGGACTGCCAATCTGCTCCAACACCCAATTGATAGAACAGTTTTGAGGGATTGCTGTTGGTGTTTTTGTCTAATCCAATGTTCAATTCAGTGTTAGAATCTTGTGTAAATCCGACATAGATGGTGCCATCAACTGGCAGCGGCTCATCATATTCATAAAAGGCGAACACGTCATATCCATCTGTGAAATAATGCGGATTTTGGAATTGAAAATTATCTCCAATTTCTCCTCCTGGTTGTCCACTTTCATTGTACCAAGCTCGTAGCAAAAAGGTCTCTGCAAAATTGTTATTCTGTAGTGGAGTAAAATGAATAAACATTCCTAACAAAGTATCTGCTGTAGCCAATTGGTATTTCAAGGCCACCTTTCCACCTGCTGTATTCAACGCATAAGCCCTCTCAGCTGACCCGTCATCGTATGCGTAATAATTGGTGAATGTCTGCTTAAAAACTATTGAGTCATTGTTGGGTACTCCAATTTTTTCCTGGTAGAGAATACCGATGTTATCTTCATAAAAGCTCACGTCAAATACTGCGCAAGTATCATTTTCGGCTTCGTATGAATAGTCATTATTGTCTCCATCATTCACATAATAACCCGTGTTAAATATTTCAAAAGGGCTTACCACTACTTGAGAGAACGGGTTGAGAAAATTGGCGATGCTGCCTTCAAAATCAGTTTTGAAACCACTGGTCACGTTATCTGCCAATGAGCCAGAAAGGTTTCTTTGCAGGGTTGTGACACTGTCAGCCATAAACAATCCCGGGTTCTCATTGAAGTGCGTCCACGGCATTGCCGTAAAATCTCTCAGAATGGTATTCATGGGGTACACAAATGCGATTTCGAAGAATTCAAAATTCTCAGGATCGATATTGGCATCTACAAAAACGTAATCAATGTGCCAATGGTCCAGATTGCCAGTGATTGTAGCATAGTTGCGGAATCGAAAACGAAAACCATCTTGAAGGAAATAATTCTCTGAGATAGACAGAAAAACCTGTTCAAATTCGGTTGAAATTTCCGGACCTTCAATGGCCCAAATCGGCAACCAGGCATCTTCTCCACCGCCTGGCGCAAGGAATTCAACTATCAAAGAGTCTTGTC
>CAZKMC010000017.1:0-16590 GCA_964553485.1 uncultured Comamonadaceae bacterium | reverse complement strand
GGAGCATTTCCTCTCCCCCCCCCTTGGTAAAAGAATGTCAAATGGACATTGTTTGCTGCAGTTAATCCACCTAGGTTAATCGGAAGGCTGGTAAGTGTATCTGCGGGGCCATAGATATCTGGTTGATTAAAATTATATGGATATCCAGTGCCATCCATTCCATCCAATGTAGCAACGCCAATAGTAGGAGGTAAAATTGGAAATGTGCCGTTTATTCTAGCTCCGGACTCTTCCCATCTTTGCAGTTCTACTGGAATTTCTGGATTATCTGTTGGAAGCGAATAAGTTGAAAAGTCATCAAAAAATGGCAGTGAGACGCTTCCCCCTCCCTTAGCTGATCTTGCCGGAAATTCACGTTCAGATTGGGCACGTAGAAATGACGCTGCATCAAATTGAAGCTCCTTCTCCACTTCCTGAGCGGCAACATCCTGTATAAGGAACATCCCGATCAAGCAAGCAACAAACAAGTTAATTTTCCCCATCATTCTGGCATTTCTGTTTGTGTGGAATCAACTTCCACGATTCTAAAGCCGAGATATACATCAACTGGGCTTCCAATTCTCACTCGCTGCACCCTTCTGGCAGAGGGGGTTTGCGCGTAAACCCGAGCCAAAGAAGAATCCTCTTTCGTGATTACATCTTTGTCGTAAAAGGGCAACCCAAGAGAAAGCTGGGAAGCCATGAGCTTCTTGTCTGCTGAGTCTAAGGTCATTCCTTCAACATTTGGAACCAACACTTTTTCATCTCCACCTTTACCAATCACCAAAAGTACTTCATCACCTCTTGGAACTCGATCTTCGGGACGTATCGAACTTCCTTTGTATTCAACCCGAACTACCATTCCTGACAACAAGTGGTTGGATTCATATTTCGTCTTATAGTTGATGCCTTTATTCTGCAAAACGATCTGAGCCACGCCTTCATTCATTCCTTCATTCACTTTAATCAGTTCGTCTGGAGGGGAAATACGGTAGATCGTGAGGTAAACTTCACGCTCGGATTTAACCTCTGAATTTGGAAACGGAGTCTGTTCTAAAATAGTGCCCCCAATTGCCCCCGCACGGTAAACAGAATCAATCACTAAGAATCCAAGATCTTGAGCCTCCAATGCATTTTGTGCTTCTGTCACATTCAAGCTACGCACATCAGGCACCGTAACCACATTTCCATGATCAGTGAAAACCTTGAGGTATATAGACGTTCCCACAAGAATCAAGGCCGCCAATACTCCGGCGTATATCAGATTTTTTAGGAATGTTTTACTAAAGACAAAACGAAGCGCATTCATACTGATTTTTCAGTGGTTTCAGAGCAAATATAGCTAATTGGAATTCAGAGAATTGCCAAGAAAGTAAACGCACTTCTTAGCAGACTATTGGGCAGCTTATCTGCATCAAGTGAATTAATGGGCTAAAGCTTTTCCAATGCTGTCTTCGAACAAAGGCCGAATATCTTCTACAAAACCATAGTGCTCTCCGTCAACAACCATTTTACCTCTAGTGGTATGACCTAACAGGGTCATAGTGACTCCCATTTCTACAGCCAAATCAATGAACTCTTCTTCATAGTCTTCTGTAACGGTTACAACGATTCTACTCTGCGATTCTCCAAATAGGAACGCATCTAAACGAATTTCATCATCGGTATCAATGTCGAAGCCCAATCCTCTCGGCATGGCCATTTCAACCAAACTAGTGAAGAGTCCTCCATTGCTTACATCATGCGCTGCATTGATGTAGTTCTGCTTGATCATTTCTTTCAGACAAGCCTGCAATTGAAATTCCTCGTCAATATCAAAATGAGGAACTGGAGAAAGTTTTACTCCATGGATAGAAGCCAGATACTCAGAAGAATTTATGTCGTTCCGGCTATCGCCTAACAAAAAGATTAAATCTCCTTTGTACTTAAAATCAAGCGTGGTTTGAAGTGACTTGTCTTTCAGAACTCCCAACATGCCAATAGTTGGCGTAGGAAAAACGGGCTTGGCGCTTCCGTCTTCGTTGGCAGTCTGGTTGTAAAAACTCACATTTCCTCCTGTGACTGGAGTTTCAAAACGCAAACATGCTTTTGTCATTCCTTTGATTGCCCCTACAAATTGCCAGTATACTTCCGGCACATAAGGGTTTCCGAAATTGAGACAGTTAGTGATTGCCGAGGGCTCACCACCAGAACAAACGATATTTCTTGCTGCCTCTGCAACAGCGATGGCTGTTCCAATTTCCGGATCCGCATTTACGTATCTCGCGTTACAGTCTACTGTTAGTGCAATGGCTTTGTTTGTTCCTTTGATGTTTACAATTGCAGCATCAGAAGGCTTGTTGGTGCTCATGTTAGCTGTCCCAACCATGCTGTCATATTGTTCCTGAACCCATTTTTTGGAAGCAATATTAGGATGCGACAAAAGTTGTTTAGCGATAGCTACCATATCTTTTGGCACCTTAATCTGGTCAATCTTGAACTTCTGTGCTTCTTTAAAATAGGCGGGTTCTTTGTATTCACGTTCGTAAACCGGCGCTCCACCACCGAGGACAAGACTGTCAGCAGGAATATCCGCAACCATCTGACCTTCCTTAAAGAATCTGACCTGATCACTATCGGTAACTACTCCAATCTGCTCAGCGAGTAGGTCCCATTTTTCAAAAATTTCCTCAACTATTTTTTCTTTCCCTTTATGAACCACAACCAACATACGTTCTTGAGATTCTGATAATAGAATCTCAAATGGCTTCATGTCTTGCTGGCGGAGTGGAACCTTATCTAAATCGATGTCCATTCCTACTTTACCTGCAGCGCTCATCTCTGAGCTTGAACATGTGATTCCCGCAGCACCCATGTCCTGCATCCCAACGATAGCATCAGTTTCAGCCAATTCTAAGGTTGCCTCCAAGAGCAATTTCTCCTGAAATGGATCTCCTACTTGAACACTTGGAAGATCATCTGCAGAATCCTCTGTGATGTCTTTGGATGCAAATGATGCCCCTTGAATTCCGTCCTTCCCGGTGGCACTACCTACGATGTAAACTGGATTTCCAGGTCCCTTTGCAGTAGCAGATATCATTTTACCTTCTTCAAGGATCCCAGCAGACATGGCATTCACCAGTGGGTTGACTTGATAGCTCTCATCAAAGAAAACTTCTCCTCCCACTACAGGAACACCAAAGGCATTTCCATAATCTCCAATTCCCTTCACTACTCCTTCCAACAACCACTTGGTTCTCGGGTGGTCCAGACTTCCGAACCTCAGTGAGTTCAATTGAGCTATTGGTCTTGCACCCATGGTGAAGATATCACGGTTGATACCACCCACACCGGTGGCAGCTCCCTGGTAAGGCTCAATGGCACTAGGGTGGTTGTGCGACTCGATCTTAAATGCACAGCCAAGTCCGTCTCCAATATCCACAAGTCCAGCGTTCTCTTCTCCGGCTTTCACCAGCATATGAGGACCATCTTTGGGCAAAGTCTTCAACCATTTGATGGAATTCTTGTAAGAACAATGTTCACTCCACATCACAGAATAGATGCACATTTCAGTGAAATTTGGTGTGCGCCCGAGAATCTCTTTGATCTTCTCAAATTCCTCAGGCATAAGGCCCATTTCCTGTGCTTGCTCTAATGTGGCTAGTTCTTGTGTGATTGCGCTTGGCATAGGGTTCAATATTAGACTGCAAATTTAGGATTATTTACTAACCTGAGCGGCCCAAAACATGAGAGTTTACGCACACTTTTTCAATATCTTTTTTGCCCAAAGGGCGAGGAGAGTTTGATTTCATTTCCTCTTCTAACTTTGCCGTATGAAAGCTGTCATTCAACGCGTAAGTTCCGCTCAGGTGGATATCGAACAAAACACGGTCGGGAAGATCGGCCCCGGGTTTCTAATTCTACTCGGTGTTGGAGATACAGATACAGAAGAGGATTCGAAGTGGCTTGCTTCAAAGATCTCCCAACTGCGTGTCTTCTCTGACGAGGAGGGAAAAATGAACAAGAGCATCCTAGATCTTAAGGGTGAGGCACTGGTAATCAGTCAGTTTACCCTTCATGCGAAATACAAAAAAGGCACCCGCCCCTCCTTTATTCATGCTGCTAAACCAGAGCTTGCAACTCGCTTGTACGAGCATTTTAAGACAGAACTTTCAATACAGCTAGGCAAGCCAATTGCGAGTGGCGAGTTTGGTGCAGACATGCAGGTATCATTGGTAAATGACGGCCCCGTTACGCTCTGCCTGGACACAAAGAACAAAGAATAGAATTATCTGGAAACGATGAGTTTCTCATGGCCCCACCCCATGGTCTGGTTGGGTATTCCCCATTCTACGAAATAGACCCCTTCCGAAACTGATCTTAATTCAAAACTGGAATAGCCTTCTAACCACGACCAAGGCACCTGCCTTCCTCTTGCATCTCTAATCCTGAGTGTCAATCCTTCCATGGATCGATTGAAACTGAAAATCCCGGAAGAAGGATTTGGTCCAATCGAAATATCAGTAAGCATGCTGCGCTCCAGGAAATGAATTTCACTTTCAGTCTCTTCTCCGTTCACGTCTACTTCCACAGCCCGGTAATATGCTCCACCCCACAAGGGACTTGTGTCTACAAAATGATAGGCCGATGTCTGTTGTGAATAACCATTTGAAGCAACCGTTCCGAGCTCTTCCCAGAAAACGCCATCTGCGGACCGTTGAACCAAAAAATATGCGGAATTATTCTCAGAAGCGGTGGCCCATGCGCATAATACCTCCGTTTCATTGTTGATCCATTTCGCATCAAAGTTCAACCACTCCACAGACATTAGAATTGCCTGACAACTCACAACCACATCATCTGAAACAACAACCGTGGTGCCATCACACATGGTGTAAGTAGCTTCTGCCACATAGGTTTGGGCGTTGTCGGAAGGGCAAATATCCACTGTCAAACCCGAGCCCAACCAACCTGATTGATCATACCAATTCACTTCGAAATTAGGCGTGCCGTTCGGGGTAAAACGCCAAGCTTCATTGGAAGCAGACCAAGCACTGGTATTGCGAGAGGCTGGTGCCAACCCTACAGTGCCTGTTTCATTTTGAATTCCGATAGCGGCATTTCCGTTGTTCCAACCACTGCAAACAGGCTTATCCGCCAAATACACTTCAGCCACATTGGTAGTTTCATACAGGACGATTTGCTGAGTAGTGGTCAAAAGTGGAGGAGAAAAAATCCCACCATCACATGAGTAATGTGGGACTTGATACCAATTCACCAAAAACACTCTACAAGGATAAGTTCCCAAAATGGCGTATGATATGACTCCGCCTAGTGAAGGGTCCATATCATGATATGCACCATTGATGGACGCATTGTAGAAACCAAGTTGCTCTCCGGCTCCGCACCCTCCAACTGGATTGCTTGGAGCAGGCAAAGTGTTGTTAAACTGCCAGTAGCAACATTGAGATGCTAAAGACAAATCGAATGAGATCAAGCCATTTGCACCAATAACCGCTTGATTATAAACTTGACCATAGAAACAGAAATCAAATGGTAGTGTGATGACATTGCTAAACACATCATCAACACCAATAAATATCGGCGTTCCCGCATCCATAGGATAAGGCGGACTAAAATCAATATTACAGACACTGTAGGAATTTGTATTCCCAGTTTCAAAAACAGAACAAGCAATAGCAAGGTCTGTGCATGGATCTGTACAGGCCGGAACAGCAATGTCTGCACCAGCGTCAATAGATGGACATCCTGAAGGCTCCGGATCGTAACAAGGTGGCAGGGGTGGCAGGGGTGGTTCAGTGCAAAAAGAGAGAGTCACAAAGCTGCCACTCCCAAGTGTTCCTGAAAAATATAAATCTCCATTCGAGGCAGTAACTGAAATATTGGCTCCATTCCATCCATCTCCAAATGAGTCGTACAAATTCAGGTCATAGCAATCATCGATCAAGCACAGATCCATAGTGGAGGTCCCGGCACCACTGGCGATCACAACTGAATTATACACAAGCTCCCAAGAGATCTCTTCATCAAAGGTTCCACCACCCGCATTGATCGTCACACATTCATCAAAGCAACAAGATCCGTCATCAGAAGTTGCGGCAGGATCATAATTGCACGCGGAAACATTTGTACATCCCGATCCACTACAAGAAACCCAAGTAACCACAAAATTTTCTGCACTGTTAGAATTGATTATACACGGCCATTGATTGACCTGAATTGTAACAGTCCCACTGTATGTTGCAGTAAAAGTGACGATGGATTGTAATCCACATGAATCGTCGTTCCACGCAATGGGCACATTGCTATTATTGAATACGGTGATGTATGTATCCCAAGAAGTACCGCACATTTGAATTGTGTAGGCGCATCCATTGGTGACATCCAATGTATACTGGTCACCGCCCCACACATAGTTCAATAAGGAGTAAGATTGGCCAACGCCTGCTGGAGTTACGTTTCCGTAATTAGTACCACCATAGACACATTGAGCCTGCCCAGAGAATACAATTCCGAGGAGACAAAAGCAAAAAACAGCCGAAAAGATATGCTTGATTTGGCCCATGATGATTTCCTATTCAACTCTTTGTTACTCTTTGAACAGGAAAACACCAAGAACATGGACTCTACTGAGTCCTTAGGTGTAAATAGTATCCTGGTCAAAGGTTAAGACGTACTGGTACGCCTTCCAAATATACGAATATTCAGGTTGATTTCCAAGCGTTTCAGATTGTATTCTTTCTTTAAAGTCAAATTTTCCAGCTCCATAAGTGCATTCAGAATTCCTAACTTGCCCTAGAAAAACTCCATAGATGGAAATTAAAAAAGCTCAGGAATTAGTGGATGGTTGGATCAAAGAGTACGGAGTACGTTATTTCTCACCACTTACCAACTTGGGCATTTTGACTGAAGAAGTTGGCGAACTGGCTCGAATCATTGTTCGTAAGTATGGAGATCAAAGTGAAAAAGAAAGTGATAAGGAAAAGGACCTCGGAGATGAAATAGCTGATGTTATGTGGGTGTTGTTATGTTTGGCAAACCAATGTGATATTGACTTAACCGAAGCTCTCAAAAAAAATATTGATAAAAAGACAATTCGAGATAAAAATCGTCATCATCAGAACCCCAAATTGAAATGAAGTTTACACATATTCCTCTGCTAGTTTGCATCTGTATAACAAGCATGTCTTATGGACAGCGCTCAAAGAACAAGACTCTTGTTTCAAGTCCAACCACGGCTGAACAAAGGATGTTAAATGAGACTAGCAGAAAGGCTCTAGTTGAGAAGTCAATGGTTGCTGGCATTCCATTTACCAATGTAGGCCCAACCGTCATGAGCGGCAGGGTTGTGGATATCGAAGTAGACCCGGAAAACTCCACACATTTTTATGTCGCTTATGCTTCGGGTGGGCTTTGGGAAACAGTTAACAATGGCACTTCATTTAGCCCATTGTTTGATCAGGAAATATCAATGAGCATTGGAGACATCTTTGTTGATTGGGTCCACAACGAGGCCATTTGGATCGGGACGGGTGAAAATAACTCTTCAAGGAGCTCTTACTCTGGAACAGGATTGTATTACTCGAATGACCATGGAAAATCATGGGAACATAGAGGTCTTCCTGATAGTCATCACATTGGAAGGATCATTGTGCATCCTGAAAACCCAAATACGGTTTGGGTTGGGGTACTAGGTCACTTATACTCTCCAAATACGAACAGAGGTCTCTACAAAACTACAGACAGTGGAAAAACCTGGATGAAGAAATTGTACGTTGATGATACATCTGGAATTGTGGATCTGGTAATGGACCCGAAAAACTCGAATCATTTGTTCGCCAGTTCATGGACAAAAAGCAGAACAGCTTGGAACTTTCAAGAGAGTGGCTCTGGTTCAGGTATTTGGGAAAGTGTGGATGGAGGAGAAAAATGGACGAATATCTCATGCGGCGACTCTGGATTTCCATACGGACCGGGCACTGGCCGTATTGGCCTTGCGTTTTCAAACAACGAAAGAGGCCTTTACCTGTATGCTGCCCTGGACAATCAGAATAGAAGGCTAGATGAACCGACGGAAACCAAATCAAGAACAGCACTTGAAAGGATTGATTTCAAAGTAATGAAGAAGGATGATTTTATGGCTTTGGACACGGCTAAACTTCAAACCTTTCTAGAAGGAGCTGGATTTCCGGAGAAGTATTCAGCGGAAAAGGTCCTTAGTATGGTCGAGGATAATGAAATAACCCCAAAGGCCATTTACGACCATGGAGCTGACGCCAATCAAGATCTATTCGACACCCCCGTGATAGGGCTGGAAGTGTATGCTTGGAATGCAGATTCGCTTAAATGGAATAGAACTCACGAAGACTATTTGGACGACGTAGTCTATACTTACGGGTATTATTTTGGGCTAATTCGAGTACACCCAAGTAATCCTAGTCATGTTTATGTAGCAGGGGTTCCACTTTTAAAAAGTTCAGACTCGGGAAAAACCTGGAAATCCATAAGTACAGAAAATGTCCATGCGGATCATCATGAGCTTTGGATTAACCCGAACAATGAAAACCACCTCATCAACGGAAATGACGGAGGAGTCAATATCAGCTATGACGGAGGAGAGAATTACATAAAATGCAACACCCCCGCTGTGGGACAGTTCTATACGGTTGCGGTGGATGAAGCCGACAACTACCGCGTTTATGGAGGGCTCCAAGATAATGGCGTTTGGGTAGGTCCACATGACTATGAAGCAAATTCAAGCTGGCATCAAAGCGGTCATTATCCGTACGAATCTATAATGGGCGGTGACGGCATGCAGGTTGCGATTGACACGAGAAACAATGATGTGGTCTATACAGGCTATCAATTTGGGCATTACTACAAACTGAATCGCAAAACAGACGAACAAACCTATATCCACCCAAGCCATGACCTTGGTGAATATCCACTTCGCTGGAACTGGCAAACCCCTATACACCTTTCGAGGCACAACCAAGATGTAGTTTACTTTGGATCTAACAAGTTTCACAGGAGTCTTGACGCAGGAGAAACTTGGGAAACACTAAGTGATGATTTAACCAAAGGTGCAGTACAGGGAGACGTTCCTTTTGGCACTTTAACCACCATTGAAGAGTCGCCAAGAAAATTTGGATTGATCTACGTTGGGAGCGACGATGGACGTGTGCATGTTTCTAAAGATGGGGGTTATACTTGGACCTCTATTGAAGCCGGACTTCCAACAGACTTGTGGGTGAGCAGAGTTGAAGCTAGCGCTCACAAAGACGGGCGTGTTTACGTGAGTTTAAATGGCTATCGGAACGACCATTTTGATGCATACGTTTTCGTTTCTGAAAATATGGGGCAAACCTGGAAGCGCATCTGCACTGATCTTCCAAAAGAACCAGTGAATGTAATATTGGAAGACTCCAAAGACGAAAACATCTTGTATAT
Organism: uncultured Comamonadaceae bacterium; assembly: GCA_964553485.1. GTDB lineage: Bacteria > Bacteroidota > Bacteroidia > Flavobacteriales_D > Sanyastnellaceae > CAZKMC01. Next base: position 7,161 of record CAZKMC010000017.1, on the reverse strand, counting down.
CGGGACAGACAATGGACTGTACATCAGTATGGACAGTGGAAAAAACTGCATGCTGACTGGTCAAAGTTTGCCTGCAGTTCCTATTCATGACCTTGTTATACAGGAGCAAGCTGAAGACTTGGTTGTAGGAACCCATGGAAGGTCAATCTATATTGCAAGCGTAAAGGAATTAAGAGAAGTGAACCAACTCACATCGTCTTTGCATCTTTTCGCTCATGATGGAATAAAACATTCTAAAGGGTGGGGTAAATCATGGTCAAAGTGGTCTGACCCGTGGGAGCCCACAATCTTCCTCGGTGCGTTTAGCACTGAAAAGGGAGAAGCAAGTTGCACAATTACATGGAATGGAAAGGTATTGAGCACAGGCAATGTGAGTCTTCTCAAAGGACTCAATTATGTGGAGTTGGCCCCGGTCATTGAAGAGGAAAAGATTGAACAGTTTTTGATCGAATTGAATGAGGACATTGAAGAGCCAATTGAACTTGAGGCAGCTACCAATGGCAAAACGTATCTACCAGCAGGCACCTATAAAATTAAAATTACGCAGGGAGATAGAAACGCCGAAATTGACTTTGAGATAGGCTAGTTAGCGCAAATTTTCTGGGATAAAGCAAACTGGAATTGGGATCATTTTGTGCTGATTGATTTTATTCAATCTTTTGAAAATGGCCAATACATCCTTTTGCCTGTCTGTCAAATTTTGTTCTGGAGATTTTGCCTGGACAAACTTCATAGCCCATTCAAGTTCCGGATACGAGGCACCAATTTGATCTTCATCTGTACGGTCATCACCCCAAAGTCCATCTGTTGGCGCTGCCTTCATGATTTCGTCTGAAATCCCGAGGAACTTACCTAACTCATAAACTTCAGATTTCATCAAATCGGCAATAGGGCTAAGATCTACGCCACCGTCGCCGTATTTCGTGAAGAATCCCACTCCAAAATCTTCCACTTTGTTGCCGGTACCTGCCACCAAACTCCCATGGAGCTGAGCAAAATAATAGAGGGTGGTCATGCGCAACCTAGCTCGAGCATTGACCAAAGCTATGCCATGATCTTCGTCTAAAGTGGGAGGCAATGTATTCAAAAAAGAGTCAAAGACACCTGTCAGTTCTACTTCTTGAGAGTTAACATTGGGATGCGATTTACATAGTGCATCGATGTGATTTCGAGCCCTTGAAACCTGAGCTGGTGTCTGATGAATTGGCATTTCGAGACAAACAACAGGTCTTCCTGTTCTTGCCACTAAGGCCGAAGTCACCGCTGAATCAATTCCACCAGATACACCTACCACAAATCCGCTTGTAGAAGATTCAATTGAATATTCTGTAAGCCACTCAATGATGTGATTTGCTACTGCTGCTGCGTTCATATCAAGAGAACACTTCCTCTAAAGGGAAGTTTAATTTAGAACAAGATACCTACGTTGAGCTCAATGAAGTTTGAAACGGCCTTGAGCTTATAGGTATCTGGAGCTCCCCCTGGGCCGTCAAAAAGTGGGTTATCACTGACATCTGTTTTGATGGCATTGATTTTACTGTGCACATTGGAAAACCCATTGTTGAAGGTTATTCCAGCTAGGATTGAAGTGCTTCCGGCAAGGTTGTATTCAACTCCCGCGCCCATGATCAAGCTCATGCGGAACAAATTGATATCATCACTTATGTTGATGTTCTCGTCTGTATAACCAGTCTTGTCTGATTTTACCCAACTATCATTTCCCTCTGAATCCGTAGTTTTTTCAAATAGATAAGCCACCTCGTCATCTGAGTTTGCCCTAACGTTAACTCCAAGACCAATTCCAAACTGACCATAATACGTCATGTATCCTATCTCGTTGGTTCTCAATTTGAATGTCAAAGGGATTTCTACATATTGGGTGCTGTAATTTCTGCTCAAACTCGATACATAATTGATCGTATCGATGGGGTCTGCTGGAAGATATGTAAGCTTTCCTCCGGTTGTATTGACATAAAAACCAGTTCCGAAAGCATAATTCTCAGTAAAATGGATGTCTGCATTGAATCCAAATCCGAAACGCAATACACTGCCATCTGATGTTGGATACTTATCTGTGGGCTTCATCCAGGATACATTTGGATTAGCTTTGAACCCCATTCTGAACTTCTTGAAATCCTGGGCAAAAAGTGCAGAGGTCATGCACACAAACATCAAGGCTGTAGTTATCTTTTTCATAATATTGTGTTTTCTATTCCGTTTCGTTTCGAAGCAATTCGGATTGCGCCAAATCTACCAATTATTTTTATGCAGGGTCAACGCTTTCTCTTGTCTTTATCCATAGTAACATTGTGCATTTCATGTGGTCACAATCCGCTGGAAGTAGATGTTTCTAATATCCAGGTTGATTTTGCGGCAAAGCGTTTTGACACTGAGCTTTATTCCATTCAGTTGGAATCAACGGACTCGACTCTTCAAAAGCTATACCAATTTTCAAATGGTTTTTATGAGCCGTACGTAGAAGCTATTCTTCAGTTAGGGCCTGCGGCCGAGGAAAGAACCATCTCCTACTTATCTCAATTCCTCTACTACGAAGACACTCGCTCCACTCAAGAAGCTATCCATCAGGTGCATGATCCAAAAATTGAGGAGTACAATTCCCAACTATTAGAAGCATTCAAACACCACAGGTATCATTTTCCCGGAGACACAATTCCTTTGGTGGTTTATATGAATTCTGGTTTTAACACAAGTATTTTTCCATTTGATGATCGGTATTTGGGAATTGGTCTTGATTATTATTTAGGCACCGATAATCCAATTACACAAAAACTTGACCCACAGATCTTTCCTGTGTACATGCGAGAGAAGATGCGTCCTGAATATGTAGTGAGCAGCGCTGTCAGAGGCTGGCTACTAGTGAAGTACGCGGATGAATACTATAGATCGGAAAACCTGTTGTCCGAAATCCTGTATTGGGGCAAGGTTATGTATGTGGTTGACGCTCTATTGCAAGGCACTCCAGATTATTTAAAAATCGATTATCAATCTATCGATATAGAATGGTGCATTAAGAATGAGCGTTCTATTTGGATTGAACTGCAACATCAGGAGGTATTATTTGGACAAAAAAGAGCTGAAATAGACAAATGGGTGGCAGAAGGGCCATTCACGAATGTGGGAGGGATACCTCAAAACAGTCCCTCGAGACTAGGAGTATGGATGGGATGGCAGATCGTCCGAGATTACATGGACCGAAATCCAGAGGTAACGCTCAAACAATTGCTCGCAGAAAAAAATCACACAAAGATCCTGAACGCATACCGACCGGGATAAACCATTAAGCAACAATGAACACATCGGAAATAAAAATCACCGTTCAAACAGATGAAAATCACGTACCGGATACCCTGCGCTGGTCTGCCAGCGACGCTGGAATAGACAATCAAGAGGCGAAGGCCATGATTCTATCTATGTGGGACAAAAAAACAGCGAATGCTTTGCGTATTGACCTTTGGAACAAGGACATGCAAGTAGACGAAATGAAGCAGTTTGTGCACCAAACGATGCTCACGCTTGCAGATAGTTTTGAGAAAGCCACCGGAGAAGATAAAATGGCTTTAGCCATGCGTGATTTTTGCGAATACTTTGCTGAAAAGATGAACCTAAAGCGGCCACTTTAATCTTGATTGAACAACTTAATAGTTTCTCCTATGAAGTTGAGCAATTCCTCTTTGCCTGTGGCAGTTGAGGCCGAAGTATGAAACGTTTCAGGCATGGTCTCCCAAGTCTTGAGCATTTCCTTTTCATAGATCTCTATATACTGTGCTTTTTCTTTCTGATTGAGTTTATCAAGTTTGGTAAACACCATAACGAAAGGAACTTCATTTGTACCCAACCACTCCATGAATTCCAGGTCCCTCTTTTGCGGAGAATGCCTGCCGTCTAACAAGACCATGGTGCACATCAGATTAAGTCTATTTCGCAGATAATAACGAGTGAAATTCATCCACTTGGCCTGCTCTTTTTTTGGAGCTTTGGCAAAGCCATAGCCCGGGAGGTCAACAAGGAACCATGGACCGGACTCCTTGTTAATGATGAAGTGATTTATGAGCTGTGTTTTCCCTGGAGTGCCTGAAGTTTTAGCCAATTTGGAATTTTGGCAAAGCATGTTGATTAGTGACGACTTGCCCACATTGCTTCTTCCAATAAAGGCAAACTCTGCCAATTTGGGATCAGGACAATTATCTACATTGGCACTGCTGGTAACAAATTCAGATGTAACGATCCGCATTATAGTCCTTGTTCAGCTAACCATTTGTCCAAAATCGAATTGAATTCTACCGGGTGTTCCATCATTGGTGCATGTCCGCATTTATCGATCCAATAGAGTGAGGAATTTGGCAATTTCTCATGAAACTCTTCTGCCACTTCAGGAGGAGTAATAGTGTCATTTTTTCCCCAGATCAAGCATGCAGGAATGTCCATTTTAGCCAAGTCTTTGGCCATGTTATGACGTATTGCGGATTTTGCGATAGCCAAAATTCTAAGGACTCTATTTCTGTCGTTCACAATGCTAAAACACTCATCAACAAGTTCATCTGAAGCATGAGCAGAATCATAAAATGTTAGTGCAACTTTTTGTCGGATAAACTCCTTGTCTTCTCTTCTAGGGAAACTACTTCCAAACGCATTTTCATAAAGTCCGCTACTGGCAGTCAATGTGAGTGACCTCACATTTTCCAAGTGGTTCTTCGTATATATCAAGGCCACGTGTCCACCAAGAGAATTCCCTAGTAGGTTGACATCGGTATACCCTTTGAATTTGATGAATTCATGCAGGAACCTAGCTAGTCTTTTTGCATTGGTATCAAGCACTGGAAGTTCATATAATGGGAGCATTGGAATAACCACTTTATATCGACCTGAAAAGTGATCTACCACCTCTTTGAAATTACTAAGCGCACCAAATAGTCCGTGCAGCAATATCAGTGGACTACCCTCACCGGATTCTATGTACCGGAATTTTCCTTCTTCAATGATCTGATCTTTCATAAATGGAGCTATACGGCCAAAAATAGGCAAAAAAGTATGCGCTCTCTCCATTGCCAATCAACGAAGCCCGATTTACCGCACAAGATCAATTGTTGAAAACCTGTTGATAACCGTATTTGACTGATTGTCATTTTCAATCAGTAGGACTCTTCCTCGGGCCGGAGGCCCACCCGTAAACAGTACGATTGATAACGCCTTCAAGGCGCACATTGGACAAGGCGTTCTACGCAACCTTCATCCACATTGAATTTCAAGTTATTCACAGAGTGGTAAATTGTGGTAGAGAATGGTAAGAAGTGTCAAATTATTTCTACTTTTACCATGGAACTCATTATAAATGTTAAACCTCCTAGGAGAACATAATTGTAAGCTAGACGCCAAGGGTCGTGTCATGTTTCCGTCGAAACTTCGAAGGCAGCTGGAAAGCGTGCTACACGAAGGTTTGGTGATAAACCGTGACATCTTCGAAAAATGTTTGGTGCTGTATCCGAAGCCTGAGTGGGACAAAGTGAACACGGAAATGAGCCGGCTAAGTCGATACAACAAAAAGCACCAGTTGTTCCAAAGAAAATTCATGAAAGGCGCCACGTTGGTGGAGCTCGACGCCACCGGGAGGCTTCTGATTCCCGCTGCGCTTCTTGAGTACGCCTCGATTGATCACAAAGAAAGCAATGAGTTGATAATAAGCGGATTAGGCGAAAAGGCTGAAATCTGGAGCAAGTCGAATTACGCACAACAAATACTGGATGATGATTTTGATTTCGGTTCGTTGGCGGAGGATGTTCGAAATGACATTGAAGACCCAGGCTCACGTCCGAATACCTAATTAGATGGAAATGGACAGCGCGTATCATCGGCCCGTATTGCTTGAAACCGCTATTGAAGGATTAAAAATTGACCCAGACGGGGTCTACGTGGATGCTACGTTTGGAGGGGGTGGGCACTCGCGTGAAATTTTGGCAAGACTGAAGAATGGGAAGTTGTTTGGATTTGATCAAGATCCGGACGCTCTGGCAAATGTCCCGGATGATGGGCGCTTCACTTTGATTGCGCAGAATTTCCGGCTAACAACTCAATACCTGCGGTTCTACGGGATAGAACAAGTGGATGGCATACTGGCTGATTTAGGGGTTTCATCTCATCAATTGGATGAAGCAGAACGCGGGTTTTCTACACGGTTTGACGCGCCTTTAGACATGCGAATGGACCAGCAAGGGAAGCTCACTGCAGCAGACATCGTCAACACATACGAACCGGCAGATTTGATACATCTCCTTAGAGAATATGGAGAGATCAACAATGCACCGAAGCTTGTTCGGAAGATCACAGAAATTAGAGAAGAGTCACCAATCCTACGCACAGGAACGCTGGTAAAAATCGCCACCTCTTTTGCCCCACCACGCAAAGAGAGGAAGTATTTGGCTCAGATATTCCAAGCGTTGCGCATAGAGGTAAATCAGGAAATGGAAGTCCTGAAAGAGTTCCTTGAACAATGTGTCAAAGCGCTTGCTCCTGGCGGGCGCTTGGTGGTTATCTCCTACCATTCTTTGGAAGACAGGCTGGTGAAACGCTTTTTACGCTCAGGAAATTTTGCCGGAGAAGTTTTGAAAGACCTCTACGGAAATCCAAAGACCCCATTCAAAGTTATTAGCCGGAAGGTGATTGTTCCTGGCGAAGAAGAAATAAATGAAAACCCACGTGCACGAAGTGCTCGCATGCGAATAGCAGAAAGAAAATAATGAGAAATAGAGTTTGGCAAGAGCAAAAAAAGGAGAAGAAAGAACAAACGGCCAAGCCGAGGTTCTCCAGACTCGTGACCTCCTTGCTCAATGGTGAGTTCCTAACTCGTAAGGGCGTAATAGCTCACCTCCCATTCATTCTTTTTCTAAGCGGATTGTTTGTGGTCTACATCTCATTAGGCTACACGTTTGAGCACAACGAGAGAGAGAAAGTACGAGTACGTAGACAGCTTGAAGAGAAGCAAGCGGAATATAAGACGCTAAAAAGCGAACTCGAATCAAAAAGAAGACAAAGCAACGTGGCACGTGAAATCCAGGAATTAGAGCTCTTGGAGTTGACCTCACCACCGGAAATCATAGAAGTCAATTCAGCCTACTTTGAAGAATAAGAGCGACATCAGTAAAAGCA
>CAZKMC010000016.1:11090-20658 GCA_964553485.1 uncultured Comamonadaceae bacterium | reverse complement strand
CAACCTTCGCTAGTCCTTCGTTGAATGCAGCTGCGTTTTGCCAATCGTAAGCTGGATTAGCACCATATACAATCAAAGCATCAACACTTCCAGATTTCATTTCAGCAACAAGTGCTTCCATTTCTGCTGGATTTCCCTGATACAGATTGACTCCATTGTTGGCGTCCAAAGTAGAACCGTAGTTCCCAAGTTCTTTATTGAGTGCTGCAACAACCTGCTGAATAGCTTGGTCATTACTTCCGCTTACTACCAAAGACTTGCCGGCATTCTTTTTCAAATCAGACGCTGCACTTGCAATAGCGTTTGCTGAAACTCCTTCTATACTTGCAGCTTCTTTTCCGGTAACTGCGTTGTACAATGCCACGGCCACTGCACCTTCTTGAGAAGGCTTGATCATCACTCGTACATCTGCGTTAGAACCAGTAAGCGACATACAAGCCTCAAACTGATAGTGCTTGGACATGTCTTTTCCAGGTTTGCGACCTTTTGCGTAATCTGGAGTATATACGTTTGAAAGCATCCATGTAGACAAGAAGTCTGCACCAATACTTACGATAGTTCTCGCCTTGTCAAAAGACAATGCAGGAATTACCGACTTACCTAGAACAGCTTTATGAGCTGCACGTATGCCGCTATATGAAATGGCATCATATTGAATATGGCGACCACTGTATGTAGCGGTGAATGAATCGATCGCACGTTGGGCACTTGGACTGATAATGGTGTTTGAAAGCACCACTACATTTTTAGCTGATTTTAATCCCGCAGCAACAGCCTCATCAACTTCGGTCCAAGTAGATGCTTTTCCATCTGCCATTGGGCCATTGAGTCTTGCCGAATCATATAATCCAAGAACAGATGAATTGATGCGGGCGTTCAAGCTACCTCCACCAATTCCGTGCTCTTTATTTCCTTTGATAAAGATCGGGCGCCCTTCACGGGTCTTAACCAGCAGGTTTCCGTAGTCCTGTCCATCATAATAGGTGCTGGCATAGTAATTAGCCACACCTGGTGTGATTTCCTCAGGTTTGTTCACGTACGGAATTGACTTCACTACAGGAGTTTCACATGCAGCAAGTGTTGCAGCTGCAAGGCTGAATCCCATAAATTTCAGAAAGTCTCGTCTGCCGGCACTATTTTCCGCTAAGCGATCATCTGCGAGGAACTGGTCCACGCTTTGAGTTTGGGGGAACTCATGAGCCAAGCTTTCCTTAAATGCCGGAGTCTCTTCAAGTTCATCCAATCCTGTCCAGTAACGTTTCCTATTTCCCATTGGGTAGTCTATTCTTTGATTAGTAGTGACATTTGCCGCATTCCCAGCCGCCTAATTCACGTACTGTTACTTTTTCGTCTTCAATGTATTTTCTCAATTCTTCATTACCACGAATGTCGTCTTTGAGGCGTTCATGAATTTCTTCATAATATCCACTGCTTGCTAAGTCGATGGAAGCTTTGTTGTGACATTCGATACACCATCCCATAGTCAGAGTTGGCTTAGATAGTTGAATGATACTAGGATAGTCATTCACCAGCTCGTTGATTTCTTCTACCGGAGCAATTCTTCCTACCGTGTATTTAGCTACATCACCGTGGCAGTTTTGACATGCCAGTCCGCCTACCTTTACGTGTTGGCTGTGATTGAAGTATACGTGGTCTGGAAGGTTGTGCACCTTGTTCCATCTGATTGGCTCTTCCTTGTAATCTTCAATGTACGTACCTGTTTCTGGATTGAAGCCAATGGCAGCGTATATCTTACCAATCTCCTCAGTTCCATATTGACGGCCTTTCTTCACCCCTTTGTGACAGTTCATGCACACATTGGTTGAAGGAATACTTGCATGCTTTGACTTTTCAACTGTGCTATGGCAGTACTGACAGTCAATCTCATTTTCACAAACGTGGATGGCGTGAGAGAACTTAATTGGTTGCTCTGGCTGGTATCCTTCGTATACACCTATGTCCATTGCTCCTTGGTAAGCAACTACAACGAGGTAGCACATAAGGAACAATCCGATAATAGAAACAAAAGCAAGATTTTTCCATGCCCATTGTTTGGTCATGGCCCAATAGGTCATGTGTGGCAATCGCTCAACTCCATCTTCTTCGCGTACTGCATTTGTGAGTGAGCGTCGAACACCAGAAGCAGACAGTGCAACTATGATAAACAATACCAAGAGGATTAGGAACCAAATAGTAGTATCGCTTCCGCCCTCGTCTACAACAGCCCCATCGATTGTTGGACAATCCGGCCCTTGAGCTGCAGTATTCCCAGTATCCTTTGGTCCAGCCTGCACATAAGCCATGATGTCATTTACTTCCTCAGCAGACACCGCCTGGGCAGTCATCCATCCGTAAGTTGGAACATAACGTTCTACAAGACCTTTGATGTATTTATCGCCAGACTCTGCGGCACCTTGTGGGTTTTGAATCCACTTGACAAGAAGCTCTTCACTGGTTCCCCAGCGCGACTTGATTCCTTCCAAGCCTGGTGCAGCTAGTACTTCATTGGTGATTTTGTGACAGGAGGCACAGTTGGCATTGAACAAAGCCTCACCATTAGCTGCATCGCCTTCATCCCAAACACCTGCTTGAATAGCAGATACAGAAAGAGATAAAAGCACAACTAATGCTAATTTAAAGAGGGACTGTACAGACCAGAAATTTCCTTCAGGTTTCAGGTTCATTGGTACTCTGTTTTCGGTTTAAAAAACACCAAAATTTCGCGGGCAAATTTAAGCGAAATTAACATTCAGCTTGGTTGAATGTCACAAAATTGTCATGAACCTTCCTAATTTAAAATCGTTCTAAATTAGAGCGGGAGAATGCTTTTTTACTACCAAAACTCTTACGTCTAACCTAAAATCAACCGCAATTCATTTTTTTGGCACAACACGTGTTCTTCAATAGGTATCTTACATTTGCACAACTTCAACAAACCCCTATGCAACGCATATTGCCCTTTTGTCTTTTCTTGATCATTGTGATTCAATCTGTTGACGTTTCTGCCCAGGATGAAAAAACTCCTTGGTGGAAAAATCTTTTCAAAAAAGAGACAGTAGATGAGATGGACAAAAACAAACCTGAACGTGACTCTACATTCACAGAAATCTCTAATCCAATCGAAGAAGTAAAACCAATAGCGGATTCTGTTCTGGTGGTGGCCGAAAAAGCATTGATTAGTTCAGACAAACCTGGAATTGTTCGCGTTTATCAAGACAATCGTATAGCGGCTATTGATAGCTTGTACATTCAAGCACCTCCTTCTATTATGGGGTACCGCATCAAGGTATATTTTGGTGATTTGAACACGGCCCGCTCGGAACGCGCTAAATATATTTCATCCACGCAAGGCGAGGCATGTTATTTAAGGCCTTATCCGCCGAACTTTGCTGTTCTTGTGGGAGATTATCGCACCTCAATTGCAGCGCATAGGAGAATGGCAGAAATTAAGTCCATGTATCCTTCTGCCGTAGTTGTACCAGATGAGATTCAACTACCCCTTCTTCAAAAATAGCGCACGTTTTCCTTCTTCTTTCACAAGAAGATTTCCAATCAACACATGTAAAAAACAAACCCCTTCTGTTGCCAGAAAGGGTTTTGAATATCTCATCGGGCTTTAGCCCAAATAATAGGAATGCAAATACTTTAGAGCGTTTGCTTCACTTCTACCTCTTCGAATGCTTCGATCTGATCACCTTCTTTTATGTCATTGAATTTCTCGATGTTCAATCCACACTCGAAGCCTTTAGTGACTTCTTTGACGTCATCTTTGAAACGTTTGAGAGACCCAAGTAGTCCTGTATAGAATACGATGCCATCGCGTATGAGGCGTACTTTGCTGTTTCGGTTGATTTTTCCATCCAATACAATACAACCTGCAATTGTACCCACTTTCGAGATTTTGAATGCCTCGCGCACTTCTGCGGTTCCGAGAATTTTCTCCTCAATTTTTGCAGAAAGCATGCCTTCCATGGCCTCTTTCATTTCTTCGATTGCGTGGTAAATTACGCTGTACAGGCGGATCTGAATTTCTTCTCTTTCAGCCAGTTTTCTAGCATTGGCACTTGGGCGAACCTGGAAGCCAATGATTATGGCATCCGATGCCGAAGCGAGCAACACGTCTGACTCAGATATTTGTCCCACTGCTTTATGGATGATGTTCACCTGAATCTTCTCAGTACTCAACTTTTGCAGAGAATCGCTCAAAGCCTCGATAGATCCATCCACATCGCCTTTGATAATGAGGTTCAATTCCTTGAATTCTCCGATGGCGATACGTCGGCCAATTTCTTCTATTGTAATGTGCTTCTGCGTACGAACACCTTGCTCTCTTTGCAGTTGCTGACGTTTTGTAGCAATGTTACGTGCTTCTCTTTCGTCTTCAAGCACATAGAACTTGTCTCCGGCACTTGGCGCACCATTCAGACCAAGGATTGACACCGGCATTGCTGGCCCAACATCTTCTACACGTGTTCCACGTTCATTGTACATCGCTTTCACACGACCACTCCATTGACCAGCGAGAAGTGAATCTCCGACACGAAGAGTACCTGCCTCTACGAGCAGACTGCACACGTAACCACGGCCTTTGTCCAGAGATGACTCGATAACTGTTCCGAGTGCTCTCTTATCTGGATTGGCTTTTAGTTCAAGCAGTTCTGCTTCAAGTGATACTTTTTCGAGAAGTTCATCAATGTTGGTTCCCTTCTTGGCCGAAATATCTTGACTCTGGTATTTTCCACCCCATTCTTCAATGAGAATGTTCATGGCAGAAAGCTCCTCTTTGATTCGGTCTGGATTTGCATCCTCCTTATCAATCTTGTTGATTGCAAAGATCATTGGAATTCCTGCTGCCTGTGCGTGGTTGATAGCCTCTTTCGTTTGAGGCATCACACCGTCATCAGCGGATACTACAATGATAGCAAGATCTGTTACCTGAGCACCCCTTGCACGCATAGCAGTAAATGCCTCGTGACCTGGAGTATCAAGGAATGTGATAGTCTTACCATCTTTCAATTCCACGTTGTAAGCTCCAATGTGCTGGGTAATTCCACCTGCTTCACCTTCAATTACATTGGCTTTTCTGATGTAATCTAGCAAACTTGTTTTACCGTGATCGACGTGACCCATGACAGTAACAATTGGCGGACGAGGGATTAAATCTTCCTCATCATCCTCTTCCAATGGAATTGACTCTTGAACTGCGGCACTTACAAATTCAACTTCGTATCCAAATTCTTCTGCAATTACCTGAATGGTTTCCGCGTCTAGTCTTTGGTTGATAGACACCATGATTCCCAGCGACATACACGCTGAGATGACATCATTTACTGATGCATTCATCAAAGTGGCCAATTCACTTACTGTTACGAATTCCGTAAGCTTCAATACAGTAGATTCGTCTTCTACTCTTTGCTGTTCTTCTTCGGCACGTTGTGCTACTGCATCTCTTTTTGCTCTTCTAAGTTTAGCAGACTTTGATTTTCCACCTCCACTCAAGCGAGCAAGAGTTTCCTTAATTTCTTTTTGGATATCCTTTTGAGTGATATCTGGCTTTACTGTTTTGCCTTTTTTACCTCTAGCTGGCGCGGCCGGTCTTCTCGTTTCAGTTGGCTTTGACTCACCAGGTGTGGGGATACGTTTGCGTTTGCGTTTTTTCTTGAGGTCGGGATCAGATGAAGAAGCAACCGGTTGGCGCTTTTTCTTTTCCGGTATTTTTGGAAGTTCGATCTTACCAAGTACCGTGGGCCCGCTGAGTTTCTCGAATTGCGTTTTGAGAATTTCTGGCTGCACGCGCTCAGGAGCTACCGGCTTTTCCTCTTCCTTTGCCTTAACGGCATTGTCGTTGGCTTTTTTCTGAGCATTTTTCTTCTCTTCTTCAGCCGCTTTGGCTTTGGCTTTTTCCGCTTTGGATTTGACCGTAGACTTCTTAGGTGCTATTGCATCCAAATCTACCTTTCCAATTACTTTAAGGCCAGATCCTTTTTTCTCTTCGGCCTTTTTTTCTTCAACCGGAGCCTCTTTCTCGGCTACCGGTTCTTTTTTAACTTCAGCTTCAGTCTTAGCTTCAGTCTCAGCCTTGGCTTCAACCGGCTTTTCCTTGACTTCTTCTTTTACAGGCTCCTTAACAGGTTCTTCCTTTTTCTCTGCTGGTGGGGCAGTTTTTTCTGGAACTATTGGAGGACGATAGGATTTCTGGAATATAGAAAGGTCGATTTCCGGTTCTTCTTCTTCCGGCTTAACGACTTGCGTCTTTTTAGATTCAAGCGTGATTACCTCGCGCTCAGTTCTAGAGATTGACGTCTGTTGACTCTTCTCTTTTTTCTGTTTGTCTGCCTGAAATTCTTCAAGCAACACATTATACACATTCGCCTCAATCTTGGTGTTGGGATTATTATCCACCTTAATCCCCTCACCTTCGAGATATTCCACGATAGTACTGATTCCCACGTTAAATTCGCGGGCAATCTTACTCAATCGTACAGCCTTTGTTACTTCCGACATATATTCCTTTCAATGTTCCCTTCAGCGAATGAAGTTACTATTATTCCAATTCTTCCTTCAAAATACGCAGTACCTCTAGCACTGTTTCTTCTTCAAGGTCTGTTCTTTTGACAAGCTCAGCAACATCAAGTTCCATTACACTTCTTGCAGTATCGCAACCAATGTTCTTGAGTTCTTCCAATATCCATTTGTCAATTTCATCAGAAAATTCTGTCAACGCAACGTCATCTAGCTCCGCTTCAGATTCTCTGTATACATCAATTTCAAAACCAGTCAACTTACTGGCAAGTTTGATGTTATGCCCCCCTTTTCCAATTGCCAATGAAACCTGATCTGGTTTCAAAAAGACATCTGCCTTGTGGTTCTCTTCATCGAGGGTAATAGATGAAATCTTAGCCGGACTCAACGCTCTTGCAATCAAGAGTTGGTCATTGGACGTATAATTGATTACATCGATGTTTTCATTTTTCAATTCACGCACAATGCTATGAATTCTGGCACCTTTCATACCTACACATGCTCCTACTGGGTCTATACGATCATCGTAAGATTCAACAGCAACTTTAGCACGCTCACCCGGCTCTCTCACAATCTTCTTGATTGTAATCAATCCATCAAAAATCTCAGGTACTTCCTGCTCAAACAAACGCTCCAAAAATTCCGGAGCAGTTCTTGAAAGGATAATTTGAGGGGTGTTATTACGCATGTCAACTTTGGCCACAACAGCTCTTACAGAATCACCTTTTTTGAAGTAATCCGTTGGGATCTGCTGATCCTTAGGTAAAATCAACTCATTGTCTTCATCATCCATTACAAGAATCTCACGTTTCCATATCTGGTAAACTTCTCCTGTAATAATTTCTCCTACACGTTCTTTGTATTTCTGATAAACCTGATCTTTCTCAAGTTCTAGAATTTTAGAAACTAAGTTTTGGCGCATCGCCAAAATGTTTCTTCTTCCGAAAGTCTCAAGTTTGATTTCCTCAGATACGTCTTCTCCTAACTCAAAGTCATCCTCAATTTTCAGTGCTTCAGTCAAAGCGATTTGGGTCAACTCATCCTCAACTTCATCATCAGCTGTAATTTCTCTGTTTCTCCAGATCTCAAGGTCGCCAGTGTCTGGGTTAATGATGATATCAAAGTTCTCATCCGATCCGTACTTCTTGATGATCATATTTCGGAAGACCTCTTCCAAAATGGCCATCATGGTCACACGGTCAATGTTCTTGAAGTCCTTGAACTCCTGAAATGATTCGACTAGATTGACATTGTCCATTGTCTTGTGATTATAACCTAACTGTTCCTACTTTCTCCTTTTTCAAGGGAGACATTTATTTCCTATTTGAAAGAGATGACCACTTTGGCACCTGCTATCTCATCGTAATTGAACGGGTGTAATTCTTCTACCCATTCTTTTGCTTTTCTTCCCTCAATCCGTCTCTTCTCTCTCGTCTTCACAACTATTTGACTTTCATCAGCGGATTCAAGTATTCCTTCAACCGTCTTCCCTTGCAAATCAATTACTTTCAATCCACGCCCTACATTTTTTATGTACTGACGAACAACTTTAAGCGGTTGATCCAAGCCTGGTGAGGAAACATGCAACTCGAAATCTTCAAGTTCACGATCCAGACTACCTTCTACCAAACGGCTAATTTCAACACAGTTATTGATCGAGGGCCCTTCGTCATTGTCCACATAAATGCGGATCACATTGCCAGCGCTCACAGTCATATCAACCAAAAACACCGGGGTGTCCTTGATATGTTCTTCTACCATTTTACGGATATCCGTTGCGCTAATCATTGTTGAAATCTCGTATAAAAAAGAGGGGCATCTACCCCTCTTCCGTTAAAATTCCGCACTGAATTTGCAGCAAATATACAGATTCTATTCGGAATGCAAATGCACAACATAGAGACTTTTGGACCTCCCGATTATAGATTCAATCACTCATCCCCCACTAAAGTGCTCGCAATTTCCGTTGAGTGGATAAATCACATTAGGAACAACCGGAACACATGCTAACTTTGAATGCTGAAAACAAGCGCTCATGAAATCTATCTTCCTCCTTCTTTTTCTTTTCCCCGCAACCCTATTCTCTCAGGTTCAACACTTTGTGGACTTTTATGAAAACAAACAAAAACGAAGCGAAGGGGATTACGTTCGGGGTTTAGAACACGGAAATTGGAAATTCTGGTATGACTCAGGCAAATTACAAGAAGAAGCCAGCTACTACATGGGGCAATTCAATGGTCCGGTTATACGCTATTACCCAAATGGACAACTTCAACATGAAGGCTATTTTAAATTGGACAGACAAGACAGCCTCATGCGTTCTTTTACCGCTGACGGACAATTGCTGGAAGAAGGTTCATATATCAAAGACCAGAAATTTGGAAAATGGAGCTATTTCTCAGCAGAAGGAGATACCATGCTGGAGGAGATCTACTCTGATTCACTGGTACGCACCATGCACTTTACAGACTTATCTGGAAAAGTGCTCATCACAAAAGGAAATGGAGAGCTTCCTGAATATCATTCAAATGACAAGCTGAAATCCAAAACTTCCTATTCGAAAGGATTGAGAAATGGGGCATATCAATCATGGTTTTCTGATGGCGCTCTGCGCGAGGAAGGTTCTTTTCTCAATCACATGAAGCACGGCCAATGGACAACGTACAACCGAGACACAAGTATCCTGAGCAAAGCCACTTATAAAGAAGGAAATCTCGACGGCCCATATTTCAAAAAGTTTCTGAGTGGTCAAACCGAAGTGGAAGGCTCTTACGCCATGGGCAAGAAAACCGGCGATTGGGTTTGGTACATGGATACAGGTCAGATCGACATGGAAGGGCCATTTGTGGATGACCTCCAAGAAGGAGAATGGGCCTATTACTATACAAATGGCCAAATCCACAACCAGGGAAATTTTCTCAAGGGCAAAAGAGATGGTGTCTGGAATTACTACTACCATACCAGTGAAGCATGGAAACAAGGTCCTTTCAAAAATGATCTCAAAGAAGGGAAGTGGTCCTATTGGTTTGAAAATGGTCAAGTATTG
>CAZKMC010000016.1:0-11080 GCA_964553485.1 uncultured Comamonadaceae bacterium | reverse complement strand
TGAAAACGGCAACCAAAAAGACATTGGAATCTACAAGTTGGGGAAAATGATGGGGGCATGGGTAGGCTACTATCCAGATGGTAAAAAGAATTACCAGGGAAATTGGAATGAAGACCTGCGCGTGGGAGATTGGAGCTTTTGGTTTGAGAATGGAAAAGTGAATGAGAGAGGCAGCTACAATGACAAAGGAGAAAAGCACGGCGAATGGGAGCGCTATAACGAATCTGGGATCAAGGAAATGGCAGGCTCATATAAGGATGGCATTCCAGACGGTTATTGGGAATACTTTTTTTCCAATGGATCTCTTCAACGCAAGAACAACTACAAAAGCGGGAAGATGGATGGAAAGACCATCACCTATGACCAACGAGGAAGAGTGGTACAGGAGGTTGAATACAAAGACAACAAACGTCATGGCACTTATATTCGCTACAATCCAAAGACAGGAAGGAAAGAAGAGCACTATATTTTTGAAAACGGTCAAGTGGTGAAAGTCATCATAGCCCATTCTTCTGGGAAATAACATCCTGAAACTTAAACACCCTGAGCTTGTTTATTTGAAGTACCCTAATCAACCATGTCCTACGTACTCAAACTTATTGACCAAGGAGAGCACCAGCAACAAGACTTCAAAACACGTATTGAAGACTCTAGAAAGATCTCCCGCACATTAGCTGCATTTGCCAATTCACAGGGCGGACGTTTGTTGATTGGGGTCAAGGACAATGGTAAAGTGAGTGGCGTAAACGCCGAGGAAGAATATCACATGATCGAAGCAGCTTCAGAGATGTACTGCAAACCTACCGTCCTATTCACCTCTCAAATTTGGAAAGTTGAACACAAGACAGTGCTGGAAATCATTGTAGAACCTTCAGACAAGAAGCCTCACTTCAGCCAGGACGACAAAGACACTTGGTCTGCCTATTTCCGTGTGGACGATGAAAACATCAAAGCAAACGGAGTGCTCACTAAGGTATGGGAACACCGAGCCACTGATCAACCCTCTGATTTTCAATACACCCCTGCAGAAGAAAAGCTGTTTCAACACCTCAGAAGACGAGGAAGTGTAGGATTCAAAACAGTTTCAAGAATTACCCAGCTCAGTTCAAAGGCCACAGAAGAATTGCTTGCACAACTGATTTCATGGCGCATTCTCAAAATAAAATTCGAGAATGGGAGATTCTTTTATTTAATGCGTGAAACAACCAGCGGACCGATGTTTGAAAAAGGAAAAGTGGAACAAACCTGAGCATAATCACAGGTATACAACATGAAAGCTATCTTTGCGTTTACCCGATAAGCATGCCCAAACAGATGAACAAACTTCTCACTATTCTCTTAGCCGTACTATGCTCAACCAGCATGGTGGCACAATTGGAAATTGGTCAATGGAGAGACCACTTGCCTTATCAGAAGACCATTGACGTGGCAGTTTCAAGCGACGTTATTTATGCAGGCACTCCTTTCGCTGTATTTGCCTATCGCAAAGAAGACAACAGCATTTCACGTATTTCCAAAACCAACTTGCTATCAGATGCAAGTGTGAGCGCAATTGGCGTCAGCGACAATGGCAACACTTTGGTCATTGGCCATAGCAACGGAAATCTGGATGTGATAGAAAAGGGCGTGGGTTACAACCTGCCAGACATCAAACAAAGCGACCTCTTTGGGAACAAGTCCATCAACGACATTCACTTTCTAAATGACCGAGCCTATTTGAGCTGCGGTTTTGGCATTGTTGAAGTGAATCTCACTAGAAAAGAAATCGCAAACACCTGGTTCATCAATGGGCAAGACGACTTGCTGTTCGTCAACACACTCGAAAGTAGCGAAACACATTGGTATGCTGCCACCACCACAGGCATCTACACCGCCGAGATCAACAATCCTTTTCTGGCCAATTTTGAATCGTGGACTAAAATGTCAGATGTTCCCTTTGAAACAGCAAACTACATTGACTTGATGCTGTTTGACGGAAGATTATTCCTCATTCAGGAAAACGGTAGTGAAGACTCTGTTTGGTACGCAGATTTGGAAGACATGAACTGGAATGTGCTTGAAAACTATGAAAGCAGGGCCATCTATTCAATTGCCAAAAGTCCTACCCATTTTACCATTACATCCTATGGAGCCGCTGAGCGTTTTGATGCAAGTCTGGCGAGTGTTCAACTGCAGCAATCCATTGCCGGATCATTTCTACAACCTTATGATGTTCAATTTGATGCTGCCGGAGATATGTGGCTAGCAAACGAAACAGGAGGCTTATTGTTCATGGGACAAAACGATGAAGAAGAAGCTTTTGCTCCTGCGGGTCCTCCACATTTCAATGCCCGACAAATAGACGCTTACAACGATGCCATTTGGGTAGCCAGTGGTGGAGTTGATCCAACCTGGACAAGCAACTACGACAAAAAAGGAGTCTACGGTTTGGTCAATGACAAGTGGGTGATTGTGCCTGAGAACCAAGGATTGAACGACATCAGCTTGATCAATGATTACATGGCCGTTAGCATCAATCCGGTCAACAACAACGAAATCTTTTTGGGCTCTTGGGAAGAAGGTCTTGTACAGGTGAAAAATGGAGTGGTTGAAACGATCTACAACGAGGAAAACAGTCCCCTGGAACAGGCAAATTTCGGCGGTTCACTGCGCATTGGAGTGGGTGGAGCAGATCATGACCAGAACGGAAACTTGTGGTACACCAACACCTTCAGTGATCACCCTTTGCAATTGCGCACCGCCAATGGCGAGTTTGTTGCATTTGATTTTCTGCCAGAAATAGGCACTTCCGAGTTGATTGGAGATGTATTGGCCGCGCGACAAGGGTTTGTTTGGATGATTCGTCCCCGTGGCGACGGTCTCATCCTATACAACCCCGGAGAAAACCTCACTGACTCAAGCGATGATGACTACCGGCTCCTGACCAATGAACCCGGAGAAGGAGGTTTGCCCAATTCAGATGTCTACTGTTTGGAAGAAGACTTGGACGGCGAAATTTGGGTCGGCACTTTACAAGGGATTGCCGTTTTCTATGCCCCTCAAAACATTTTTAGCAGTGAGAATTTCGATGCCCAGCAAATCCTGATCGAGCAGGATGGAAACGTGCAGATCTTGTTGGAAACAGAGACCATCAATTGCATTGAAATTGACGGAGCCAATCGGAAATGGGTAGGCACTCAAAACAGCGGTGTGTATCTTTTTTCAGAAGACGGACTTGATCAGATATTTCATTTCACTTCGGAGAATAGTCCCCTATTGAGCAACAACGTACTAGACATTGCCGTCAATCACAGCAAGGGAGAAGTATTCTTTGCCACCGAAAAAGGGCTCATCAGCTTCATGGGCACCGCCACCAATTTTGATCCTGAGATTGAGGATGTGGTTGTGTACCCCAATCCGGTCAGACCCGATTTTACCGGCGTCATCACTATAGACGGCCTTGCTTACGAGACAGATGTGAAGATCACAGACATTGCCGGACAAGTGGTCCACTCAGCCACCAGCAACGGCGGCCGCGTCATTTGGGACGGCAATGATTTTAATGGTGCACGGGTTTCTACTGGAGTGTACCTTGTTTATTGCAGCACCTCAGATGGTGGATCCGTGAATGTGGCCAGGATTGCGATGGTGCGGTAGGGATTGAGATTTTATCTACCCCAAAAAGAGACAGACGGCTCCCAGCCGTACATATTATTTATACCCCCATAAATAGCAATCCCCCAAAGTGAAAGACGGCACCAAGCCGAAAAAAAGCCCGGTACGGGCAACCCCATCCATAGCCCCGAGCGGAAGCTCGGGGTGGGAGCGGCCATACAGAATCCCCACCCCATCCTACCCCGCCCTTACAGACGGGGCTATTCAAATACCGCCCTTCTAGGGCTTTGATTTCATTCGAATATGATGGTAGGGGAACTGTTTGAAATACCGTTCACCAAATTGGGTGCTATTTTATCAAGAATCCGTCTATTTCTATTTCTATCACTATTTTCTATTTCTCCCCATCAACATCAATTCCAAATCATCATGTCCCAAATATCCCCCTCGAAAACAATGCACATGGCCATGAACATGGACGGCTGGGAGCCGTCCCTCTCTGGGGCTTTCAAATGATAGAACGGGCGGGCAAAGATGCCCGCTATAATACTAACCTCTCTTCTCACTTGATTTCACACGCCAAATTTCAACTCCCACATCCTCTCCTGCATTCTCACTCACAAACAACACTCAACACGTTTAAAACAAAAGGCTTAAAGCGCATTAAGCAACTACGTAGTTGAGCAAGTATAGAAAGAGACACAAAAGACAATGAAATAGGCACAAAATGCACGCAAACGTTCTACTGGAACAAGAAAGGCATATTGTAGTTGAAAGGCGTTGAGATCAGTTGGAAATCCTATATGAGAGAAGTTATATCTAGAAGTCAGCCCCTTAGATTCATATTGAATAGCTAGGTGCTGATTTGAATTGCTGCGCCTATTACTGATATTTAGTGTGTTGTTCGTTGGTTTTGTTGATGTCAGTGCTTTGGGGTACCGCCCGGACATTAGTTTGATTGATTTAATGAATCAAGTAAGGAAGACCGATTCTCACGTAATTCCTCATTTGACAAGAACTCCGCTCCATAAAAGGTATTTATTCTAATTGATGAATCCAAAAGAACCAAGGATTCATCATAATAGCCAGAAAGAAAACTAATATGGGCTTGATTATAGATATACCAGAATCTAAAATCATTGGAAGTATCAATCCTATTCCAAAGTTGATTATAGTGCAGGGCAGAATCAAGGTGTCCCATATCAATATTATAATTATAAAGTGCTCGAAAAGAAGAAATCGAATCACTATACGTCTCTGAATGTGGAAGGAGTCGATTCAGTAAAAAATATCTTGTCTCAGGGTCCTTCTCTTGCTGAAATTCGGTAGCATAAGTCCACCATGAATCTCTTTCCGAATGTTGATCTACGGTGGCTTCGCCGGAACAGCCATTAGTAAATACATAAATCAAAATGAAAATAGTATAAAAATGTTGTTTCATCGTTTGCGGTCTTCAACATTAATAATCCTTTGAGATTTTCCTGCATCATCAATAATTTCTCCTCCAACAGTATCGGATGGCTCCTTCACTTTTATTGAATCTCTAGTCCTATTCCACCCATGCTTATCTACATGTTTATATATCACTTTCACAGAATCTGGCTTTTTTGTTCGCTCAGCTGGGGTTGAAACAGGGTCCTCAGGAATACGTCCTTCTGGTTCATCAATGAGAGTATGTCCGTTACCTTCGGCTTGATCCATTCCTCTTGCCCCTCCAAATCCGTCGATCAGATCTTTGATTGGAGCCTTTCTTTTCAATGCCCATTTTTCAAAGTCAGTTGCTCTGCGAGTTTTGGACTCCTGATGATTTCCATCCCATCTCTCTTCAATATCTCTGATTTGATCTCCTACACTTGGAGAGTACTGAGTTATTTGGCGGTACTTCCCGTCTTCCAAATTAATCTTCACATATAGCTTTCCAGTCCCCAAAGGACCGTGACTATTGCTATTTCCTGGAATGTCTTTCCAATCAACTACTTGAACTTTTGCATCTTCTTTACCCCAATTATATATATAAGCTACGGACTCTTCTAATCCTTCCAGTTCTCGATAAGCAATAACCTTATTCCCACTAAAGCTATAAGGAGAGTAATGGGGAAACTCTGAGGTCAGCGGATCCACACTAAAGAACCTCCCAAGCCGTGCATCTTCTACGGTATTTGTAGGACACAGCACCGTCCCAGAACTCCTTGTCTGTTTCTTGGCCTTGGAAGCCGTACCTATAGGATTCACTGTCGAGGTGACGTCCTGGCATTGGCATACCGAAAGGGTAATAGTCCATTTCAACCAAGTTTGATCGCTACGCTATTGACAACTAGTGCCAAACAAACTCAAGAAGGTCAACATATCAGATGAATTCACAAGTCCATCTCCATTCATGTCTGTAACGCAGTTTTGTGTGCAGCCAAATTCCGCAAGAAGGGTGAGAAGGTCTGCTACGTTGATCTCGTTGTCGTCATTGAAATCTCCGGGACATACACAACTCACGAATTCACATGAACCGTCGTCTATTGTGGCTGTTGGGTCATAATTACAGGCCGTTTGATCTGTACATCCGTAGCACGAATAATCACAAGATCCATCGTCAATGGTGGCTCCTCCGTCAAAGTTACATGCGGCGGCATCGGTACATCCGGCGCAACTCACAAACTCACAACTTCCATCGTCAAGAGTGGATGCTGCGTCAAAGTTACATGCGCCCGGATCCGTACATCCGTAACAAGAATAATCACATGTGCCGTCTTCAATAGTAGCAGCGGGATCAAAATTACATGCCGAGATATCCGTACAGCCCGCACACGATACAAACTCACAAGATCCGTCTTCAACCGTTGCTGCTGGATTGTAATTACACGCTCCGGCATCAGTGCATCCGGGAAGTCCCACGGGCACGCAGAAGGAATGTGAAGTCCCACTTCCGTAGTTGGCGGCACCCATTTGGAAGAGGGTATTTCCAAAATCATCCACCATGTTGTATGTACCATCGGTAGCACATCCAGAAGGGATTCCGGCCAATCCATCTCCGAAACTATCATAGATATTGAATGTGTAGCACCCATAGTCTAGGCACGATGACCAAGTGAAGGTTTGTTGATTTCCGTAGGTATTTCCAGACACATTAGCGATAATGTTGTTGGCTGCATCCAGTAGCTCCCAGCTCACTTCTCCTCCCCAACAATCAGTTGTGATGGAAAGGGTCACATTGGAACAGGGGTAGATGCAACTTCCATCGTCAAAAGTGGCAGTGGGATCATAATTACTTGCAAGTGAATCCGTACACCCAGGAACCTCTGAAGAGCAATCTGGTGTTGTGATGAAAGAAGAGGCGCTGGTACCATCAGTGGTGGTGTAGTATACTTCATAGCTGGTATTGGATAAAAGACCTGTTAAGGTAAACGTGTTGGCGTTGGTCAATAAAACACCCCCTACAGACAAGTCCTCGCACGTTAGTGCACCCCCTGAAGGAATATAACAAACAGTCTCCACGCTACAGAATGCTTCTGACATGGTGACGTCCAAGGTGATAGTTCCCTCTACGCTGGAAGTTTGCGAATTGTATGCACATTCAGCGGTCAAGGTCAAATCAATCGGATTGCACGGAGGCAGGGGACCGCAGTTAGACAGTGCAAGATCAATGGCATTGCGCACATTCAATCTTCCTCCGGTCACACATTCTCCAGTAAGATTAGCCACCGGATCTACCCCATTCAAAATATAACTACGCACCTGATCTGCCGCCAGTTGTGGGTTCACAAGGGCGGTAGCAGCTAGATCAGGACACGGTGAAGAATACACCATGGCAATGGCTCCGGCCACACACGGGCTTGCGAAAGAAGTTCCGCTCGTACTTGAATAACCCGTAGAACCTGACGGCAGATAAACGCTTTCTCCTGGAGCTCCCAAATCAATTGTGGTGGCTCCGTAACCACTGAAAGTACGCACATCACTGCTGTTAGTAGCAGTAACTGCTACCATATAATCACTGGAACAACCGGTTGGCATATCTCCTACCACGTCTATGTTCACGTTGTTGTTGGCAGTGGCCCCGCAGTTCAAAATTCCTACTTGTCCCAAATCATCATAGTAAGCGCACCATACTGGGTAATTGGCCGGATTGGCATTGTCTATTCCCCAAGAAGCGTTGGTAGCGATCACAAACGCTCCGTTGGCACCTGCGGTAATATTGTAAAGATTTCTTTGGGTGTAGGGGTAGTTGTAGGCGGCAATCACATTGCTTTCATTCAAACTACCGATCATCACTTGCATCAACTTAACATCCCAGTTCACTCCTGAACCTCCGTTGTTGTTGTTTCCTTTGGCACCTATCATTCCCGATACTGCTGTACCGTGTCCGCCCGCTGAAATGTTGTCTGTGTTGTTGGTCGGGTTCCATCCGTTGAAATCATCTACAAAGCCATTTCCATCATCATCCACACCGTTGTTGTCCACTTCATTTGGATTTGTCCAGTGGTTGGCAATCAAATCTACGTGGTTGTAATTGGAACCACCACCTTCGATGATACATACTACAATATCATCGCCATTGGCTGTGGTTCCGCCTGTAGTAATGTCCCACGCCAAGTCTGAATCAATATCGTTGTCAGAAGCATCCACATGGTGCCACTGAGTAGCAATGGATGGGTCGTTTGGCAAAGTGGCTCTATCCTGCACATAGTGGTTGAATTGCGCAGCACGCACACCCCGGTGCGAACGAACCGCAGCTAGCATTTCATTCTCATCTATACTTTGATGGTCAAACACAAAAAGATGGATGTTGGACAAGTCGCTCAATGTCTTGTCTAAGAAAATCCCGCTTGGATTTCCGTTCACTTGGAAAAACTGACTGGAGATCTTTTCAGCCTGTACGCCCTTGTTGAGCATCACAATTAATTCGCCTGATACAAATGGAGTTTCTTGAGTATATCCAATCAAAGATGCGCATCCTAAAAGGAGGCCGATGAGGTGTTTTTTCATTTTGGTCAAGGTTAATTCAACAACAAGATACAAAAATACATCGAATTTTTAGTAGTGTTCGTAGGAGATACAGGAACCCTGCCATTTGGTTATCTTGCACCTTCTTGATCTTGACTTATGCCTAAGTACTCTCATTCTCTCACCAGCAAATTGCCCAGAACTGGCACCACCATTTTCACGATTATGTCAAAATTGGCGGCGCAGGAAAAAGCCATCAATCTCTCTCAAGGTTTCCCAAATTTTGAGGCTGATGAGCGCCTAATTAAGTTAGTGGGGAAGTACATGAAAAAGGGGCACAATCAATACTCGCCCATGCCGGGAATGCTTCCGCTCAGACAAACCATTTCGGATTTGAGAAAAGCGCAGCATGGGGTGAAGTACAATCCAGAATCGGAGGTCACCATTACGGCAGGAGCCACCCAAGCGATATTTACGGCTATTACAGCTTTGGTGAGAGAAGGAGATGAAGTTATGGTCTTCACTCCCGCCTACGACTGTTATGTTCCGGCCCTTGAGTTGGCAGGAGCCAATGCTGTTTACATCCAAATGAAAGCCCCCCATTACAAAGTAGATTGGGAAGAAGTTCGAAAGAAGGTTTCACGAAGAACCCGCATGATCATCATCAACACCCCCCACAACCCAACCGGCACTGTATGGAGCAAGAAAGATTTGGAAGAATTGGACAAGATCACAAGTGACACTGACATCATTGTCTTAAGCGATGAAGTCTATGAGCACATTGTTTTTGACAGGAACAAACACCACAGCTGCAGCGGGCACAAAGGTCTGGTGAGCAGATCACTGGTGGTGGGCAGTTTTGGAAAGACCTTCCACGTTACGGGCTGGAAAATGGGCTACATCTGTGGTCCGGAGGAATTGATGTCGGAGTTCAGAAAGGTCCACCAGTACAACGTGTTTAGTTGCAACACTCCCGTGCAGCTGGCCCTAGCTAAGTACATGGAAGAAACCGAGAAGATCGAAGAGCTTTCTGCCTTTTATCAAGAAAAACGAGACTACTTCATCTCAGGCCTGAAAGACAGCGCTTTCACATTTGAACCAGCTGCGGGCACGTATTTCCAGGTGTTGAATTATGGTGGAATTTCGCAGAAAGAAGACACGGATATTGCTGTAGAATGGACCAAGAAGCACAAAATAGCTTCCATTCCTTTGTCTGTGTTTTACCACTATCCTATTCAGGAACAACAACTTCGATTCTGTTTTGCCAAGGACACAAAAACCTTGAAAAGAGCCTTGGAAGTTTTGAATCAGATACAGTAACTTAGTCGCATGCCCGATATTCCTAATCTACATGTTGCTGGTGCCCAAGTTCCATTGATCTGGGAAGACCGCGATAAAAATCTGGAGATTCTCAAAGAACGTATAGATGCTTATACGGCAGTAGTAGATGTGCTTGTTTTACCAGAAGCATTTACTACAGGATTTTCCATGAAGACTGAGCGCCTTGCAGAAGAACACGATGACAACATGCACACCCTTGTTTGGATGCGTTCCATTGCCAAGGAGCGAACCTGCTGTGTTACCGGTAGCGTCATTGTCAAAGATAATAGCAAATATTACAACCGTTTGTATTGGGTGTTTCCTGATGGTAGCTACAAAACCTATGACAAGCGTCACCTGTTCTCATATGCCAAAGAGGACAAAGATTTTACTCCGGGAACTGAACGTCTCATTATCGAATACAAAGGATGGCGTATTTGCCCGTTGATCTGCTATGACCTTCGTTTCCCTATGTGGTCCAGAAACTTGTCTAAAGAAGGCGAAAGCTGTTTTGATCTGCTCATTTATGTAGCCAACTGGCCGTCCGTCAGGAGGAACGTGTGGAACGTACTTCTCCAAGCAAGAGCCATGGAAAATCAATGTTACGTGATGGGTGTCAATCGCGTAGGTGTAGACGGAAACGCTATTAGTCACTCCGGTGACAGTGCCTTGCTAGACGCCAAAGGCGATCGAATTTGTACTACCCAACCAGGCTTACCCGGTTGGGCTACAGAACAACTTTCCATGGATGATTTGGAAGAATTCAGAGAGCGTTTTCCAGTGATCAAAGACGGAGACAAGCAGTTGATTCAGCGTTGAATGAATAACTAATATTTAGTAATTAATAGTTAATAATTAATTGTGTTGCCCCTTTGGGGCTTGGGTTTTCGCCTGCCATCGAACCCCGTTCTTCTGGACGGGGCTATTCAAGTACCGCCCTTCACGGGCTTTTATTTGCTGTTCAAGTAAAACTCCACCAAGCCGAAAAAAGCCCGGTACGGGTGGCCCATCCATAGCCCCGAGCGGAAGCTGTCGCCAAGGAGTTCAGCCCCACATTAAACATTGGACATTGAACATTCATCCCCGTTCTCGATACATTCCGCGCGAAAATTCTCTTCATACGATAATGATCTTCCTAAGCGGAACACTCGAACTGACAGGAACGATGTGAATTGTAATAATGAAACAAAACGGCACCAAGCCGAAAAAGCCCGGTACGGGCGACACATCCATA
>CAZKMC010000015.1:4820-20909 GCA_964553485.1 uncultured Comamonadaceae bacterium | reverse complement strand
GTAGTCAGAATGGGCTTGCCCACTCCTTTGAAAGATGAAACGCCGAAATAGGTCTTCAAATGCTCCTGAGTTCTGAGGGTGTGAGCAAAGATAGAAGAGCAAACGGCATAGAAATCTAAAATCGAAATGAACAATGAAGAACTTGACGTTGATGAAATGGTTTTTCGACATACTTGTAGCTCTTGTTTTGAGTCTGGTGAGAATAAATTATTTGGTTTTGCTGGCGCGAGGACAGGTGCGTTTCCAACCCAATAATTATTCCCAAATGACTAGGTACAATCAGGTTTGAATGGACAGCTAAGACTTGAGCAATTTGGTCTGAGAATGAGAAAAAGGGAGGGGATTCTATAAAGCTTTTCCACAGTTAAAGAAAAATAATCCACAGGGGTTGGCTATCCGTGCTTTTAGTGGTATTTTTGCGCCCGATTTTAGAGATTACTTAAACCCATTCATATGTCTCAGAACGTAGGAAAAATTGCCCAGATCATTGGACCCGTAGTTGATGTTAGCTTCGAAGCAGGAGCTAAGCTTCCAAGGATCTTGGACGCCCTCGTTGTTAAGAAAGAAAACGGCGAAGACCTCATACTGGAATGCCAGCAACACATTGGTGAAGATAGCGTTCGTGCTATTTCCATGGATTCCACAGAAGGACTTCGTAGAGGACTTGACGTAGTTCAAGTTGGATCACCAATCATTATGCCTACCGGTGAAAAAGTAAAAGGTCGTTTGTTCAACGTAGTTGGAACGGCAATTGATGGAATTGGCGATGTAGATAATGCAGGCGGCTATCCAATCCACCGTGAGCCACCTCGTTTCGAGGATTTGTCTACGGCTACTGAGGTATTGTTTACCGGTATTAAGGTGATCGACTTGATCGAGCCTTATGCAAAAGGAGGAAAGATCGGATTGTTTGGTGGAGCCGGAGTTGGTAAGACCGTATTGATCCAGGAGTTGATCAACAACATTGCAAAAGGATACGATGGACTTTCAGTATTTGCAGGTGTTGGTGAGCGTACTCGTGAAGGAAATGACTTGCTACGTGAGATGATTGAATCTGGCATCATCAAGTATGGTGAGGACTTCAACCACTCTATGGAAGCAGGAGGATGGGACCTTTCGAAGGTGGATCTTGAAGCTTTGAAAGGTTCAAAAGCGACTTTCGTTTTCGGACAAATGAATGAGCCTCCAGGGGCACGTGCTCGTGTGGCACTTTCAGGTTTGACAGTTGCTGAGTATTTCCGTGATGGAGATGCTTCAGATCCAGCTGGTGGACGTGACATCCTTTTCTTTATTGACAATATCTTTCGATTCACTCAGGCAGGTTCTGAGGTGTCAGCACTTCTTGGACGTATGCCTTCTGCGGTAGGTTACCAGCCAACATTAGCATCTGAAATGGGTGTGATGCAGGAGCGTATTACTTCTACAAAAAGAGGATCAATTACTTCAGTACAAGCGGTATATGTACCAGCGGATGACCTTACGGATCCGGCACCGGCTACAACCTTTGCCCACCTTGATGCCACTACAGTACTTTCTCGTAAAATTGCTGAGCTTGGAATTTATCCAGCAGTAGATCCATTGGATTCTACTTCTAGAATTCTTACAGCTGAGATCGTAGGAGATGAGCACTACAATACTGCTCAAACCGTAAAAGAGATTCTACAGAGATACAAGGAACTTCAGGATATCATCGCCATCCTTGGTATGGATGAGCTTTCTGAGGAAGACAAGCAAGCAGTTCACCGCGCACGTCGTATCTCAAGATTCCTTTCACAACCTTTCCATGTGGCAGAGCAGTTTACCGGTTTGCCAGGTGTGCTTGTTCCAATTGAGGATACTATCAAAGGATTCAACATGATCCTTGATGGTAAACTTGATAAATATCCAGAGGCTGCATTTAACCTCAAGGGTAACATTGAGCAGGTAATTGAAGCAGGAGAAAAAATGTTGGCAGAAGCTGCCGCTAAAAAATAAGTTGAATGAAAGTTGAAATCCTCACACCGGAAACAACATTGTTTGATGGAGAAGCCTCTTATGTAGGACTTCCTGGTTCAGACGGTAGCCTTGGGATCTTAGACAATCACGCTCCATTGATCACTACCTTGAGAAAGGGCGAAGTAACTTTGAAGATTGATGGCAAAGACACTCAATTTGATGTGAAGGGTGGTACGGTAGAAGTGCTCAACAACAAAGTGGTTATCCTTGCGGAATAAGTACTTCATTCAAAACTGAATTTAAAAGAGTCTCATTTGAGGCTCTTTTTTTGTGCTTGGTTTTTATGGACTGGACAAACTGAGTTGCTTTGTCATTTGCTGCAATTCGTCTCTTTCAAACATGATATTTGGACGGCTGGAAGCCGTCTCTCCCAATGTGTTCAAAAAGATATTCAGGGCGGGCAAAGATGCCCGCGTATCACCTTTTCAAAGCGCATTTATGCGCCCTATACCATCCGATTATGCTATTGAGACGGACGGCTTCTAGCCGTCCATTAACTTTCAGGGATTCATAAACTTGAATCGTCTGCGAGACTTAACCACTCGGAACTTAGATAAATGCCCGTACATGACCATCATAGACGCCATGTAGAGCGGAATCAAAGGAATCTTAAAACGCACGAGCGCCCCGAAATTAGAAGTTGTGATTCCGATCATAAAAGCAAAGAGCAAGGAAAAGACAAAACTGTAAAGAATGACAGGGTGGTCTGCCACCAACCTAAATATTACACGAGGTTTAAGCATCAACAGAACACTCAAAGTGAGGAGTAGGATAAAAAGGTTTTCTAGTCCGCTCAGCAACATGACCACATTTCGGCTTTCCCATATATATGGTCTGAATAGGCCTGCGTTCACTGCGGCGGGAAATTTAGACGCGATGCTCAATGCATTTGCATCGAATTCGCCAATGTCAAAACTGTTACCCTGGTAGTATTCTTGTTTCAGATCGCGTTGAATAATTACCGCCGTATTGAGCGCTTCTTCTGGCGCAAATCGACCTAGCTGGCCACTTAGTCCGGTGAGAACAGCATAGGTGCTCCCAAGAATTACGGCATAGATAAGAGGTACGATCACATATCTGAAATAAGCGTTGCGAATTCTTTTGATTTGGTGATAGAAGTACCAGACCATGGTTCCAGGGAGAAGGATGATAAGGATATACGGTTTAACTGCTATGATAATAAACCCATTTATTAGCAAGCTTAACCACTTGCCGAAGAATCTACCTTTTTTGGTGATGATGTTATTGGTGGCAACAATGAAATAACATACCGCAGCAAGGGTAAAGCTGTCTTTGAGAATGCCGCTTCCCCAGAAGACCACTGACGGCATGAATAGTATGCCCCAGGCCAGGTGCTTTGCAAACTCGGGAAAGTAGCTTACAAACATCCGATAAAGCCTCCAGAGTCCTCCATATGTGGCCAAGGCCACCAACACCGTGCAAAGGAAGTAGCTTTTGCCAGAAATTAGAAGAAAAGGCACTACGATCTTGATGACCATCCGGGTCTTGTCATCGAAAAAC
The DNA here is from genome assembly GCA_964553485.1 of uncultured Comamonadaceae bacterium. Taxonomy (GTDB): domain Bacteria; phylum Bacteroidota; class Bacteroidia; order Flavobacteriales_D; family Sanyastnellaceae; genus CAZKMC01. The sequence goes on along the minus strand of CAZKMC010000015.1, from coordinate 17,393 downwards.
ATATAACCCATAGGAGAGCCGGTGGAGGCGTTAAAGAGGCTTTTGGTTTCTACGCTGCCATCACCGAAAAATGCTTGAAAAAAAGCACCTGGATCTTCCAGTAACAAATTCACAAAAGCCATAGCGCATTCGTAGTAAGAGGTAGTATCTCCGCCTCCGTAGTAAAAGACATAGATGGCGCCGAACATGATTCCACCAAGGACTTTGAGCCACATACCTCGCAGGAAAAAGCGGTATGAGTCATCTTTCCTGCATTTGATGCGCTGATACCTCGAGCCGAAGATGGTCATCAATACCAAAATCAGAATCAAAGCGGGAAATTCCCATATTTCAATGGGCACCTGACCATATGTAAAAGTCTTAATTGTCATTATTCATGGTGGTAAGGTTCTCCGCGCAAGATACTCTGCGCTCGGTATATTTGCTCAATGGCAAATAAACGGACCATTTGGTGCGAAAAAGTCATTTTGCTCAATGCAATTTTCTCGCGGCATTGCGCTTTAAGGTCTTCATGAAATCCGTAAGCTCCTCCAATCAGAAATACCAAATGCTTAGGGGATTGTATTTGACGTTGTTCCCACCAAGAAGCGAACTGCTGCGAAGTATATTGCTTACCGCCTTCATCCAAAAGAACCAGATGATCCACATCTTCCAAATACTTGGAAACCAGTTTAAGTTCTTCTTTTTTTACGCGTTCAGGATCGTATTTCGCTCCTTTGTTTTTAACGTCTGGAGTCTCGATATAGCTAAACTTCAAATAGTGAGGCAGCCTTTTTTCATAGATCTCAATTCCCGATTTGAGGTACGGTTCTTTTGTTTTTCCAATGGCAATCAATGAGACCTTCATAATGTAAGTAGGCTTTCCCGAACTATTTTTGATTTGCTAAGATGCAAGGTAATGCAGCAAAGTGTTTTGAACTCCATGGAATGCGTTATCTTTCGTTCAAGCGAACCTTATTTGGCTTGAATGTTGCCTTAAATAGGCTTTAAATTACTGAACAATGAAACAACTACTCACCTTCGCGCTGCTAATCTTTGTAAGTGTTGGCTGGTCACAGGCAGATGTGTCGTCAAAGATCAATCAAGCCTTTTCTGAAGGAAAGACTGCCAATTTGAAGGCATACATGATGGATCAAGTGGACTTAAGTATTGAAGCCAAAGAAGGAGTGTATGCAGCAGCTGAGGTAAGCACTAAGCTCGATGCATTTTTCGCAAAGCATCCGGCAACAGCTTTCACGGTCAAGCACAAAGGAACCTCCAAACTGGATGACCACTATCGCATTGGAGACCTAACCACCAAAAGTGGAAATTACCGTGTGACCTATTTCATGAAAAGCACGCCAAAAGGCATGAAAATCAAGCAGATACGAATCGAGTCTTTGGATTGACAACGCTTCAACTACATTAAGCTCCAATTTTGTAGACTCTCAATGTTAGTGCAGGCAAAATCCAGCTAAACGTTTTTTTCACGGTGCATTTCATGCTGTGATTCCTGCACCTATCTTTGTGACATGAAACCTATCCCATTTAATTTAGACGACTTCATCCTGCGAGCTCTGGAAGAAGACCTTGGAGATGGAGACCATACCTCTTTGTCTTGTATTCCTAAAGACGCAAAACGCAAAGCCAGATTGTTGGTAAAAGAGCCCGGAGTTTTGGCCGGTATGCAAGTGGCTAAACTGGTGTTCTATCATGTGGACCCTGAACTTCAAATGGAAGAATTGCTCAAGGATGGGGATGAGGTAGTGCCCGGAGATGTCGCTTTTTATGTGACTGGCTCAGCGCAGAGTATTTTGCAAGCGGAACGTTTGATGCTTAACATTATGCAGCGCATGAGTGGAATCGCGAGCATGACTCATCGCGTTAGCAAAACCATTTCACACACAAAAACACACTTACTTGACACCCGCAAGACCACACCAAACATGCGTTATTTGGAAAAATGGGCAGTGAGAATTGGTGGCGGAGTGAACCATCGGTTTGGGCTGTATGACATGGTGATGATCAAAGACAACCATGTGGATTATGCCGGCGGAATTGACAAATCGCTTGAACGAGTGAGGGCCTATTTAAAAAAGAAAAACCTTAAAATCGCCATTGAAGTAGAGGCCAGGAATTTGGCCGAGGTCAAAGAAATCCTCAATGCAGGCGGTGCTGACCGAATCATGTTAGACAATTTTTCTCCGGAAGAAGTAAAGGAGGCCGTGTTGTTCATTGATGGACGCGCAGAAACCGAAGCATCTGGCGGCATCACCCCTGAAACTATACTGCCTTATGCAGAAGCTGGCGTAGATTTCATCTCAATGGGGGCACTCACCCACAGTGTAAAAAGTTTGGATTTGAGTCTAAAAGCGGTCGAAGAATCCTGATCTATGACCAAGCTGATCAACCGCATATTGGAGTCTCGCATGGCGATTGCTTTTTTCAAAGTAACTCGATCCATTAAGCCATGGGGATTTGAAGGTTTAAGCCTTTATGCCGTAGCACGGTTTTTTATTGAGGGAATCCAAAAAGGTGCTCTGGCAACTCGTGCAGCGGCTATTTCATTTAGAATTTTCCTGGCAATTTTCCCGGTGATCATTCTTTTGATGACCTTGATTCCTATCATTCCAATTGAAAATTTTCAGCAGGATCTGTTCGATAGTATTCGGGCATTTTTCCCTGGCGACACCTTTTCTCTTTTCGAGACAACAGTGAATGAACTGATCAACAAAACGCATAATACGGTGTTTTCCATCGGTTTTATTTTGAGTTTGTATTACGCCTCTAACAGTGTAAATGCCATCCTTCAAGGATTTAATGGCTCGTACAACCTCAACAGGAAAGGAAATCCATTGATAATTAGATTGATAAGTGTGCTTTTGCTCTTGATCTTGGGACTGTTGATCTTCATTGCTGTGGCTCTGATTATTTTCAGTGGAGTAGCCTTGGAGAAATTGATTGAAATGGAAGTTCTCACGGAAGGCGCTGCCTTTTCAGTAACCATCGCGAAATGGATATTCACTTTTTTACTTGTTTATGGCAGTATCAGCTTGCTGTATAATTTTGGAGACCTTAAAAATACCAAGTGGCGTACCTTTTCGGCGGGAGTCACTTTTTCCACTTTGCTTTTTATTATTACTTCTCTTGGATTTGCGTGGTTTGTGAATAACTTGGCCACGTACAACAAGCTTTATGGCACCCTTGGGAGTGTCTTGTTACTCATGATTTGGGTAAATGTGAACAACATGATCCTGCTTTTGGGTTTTGAATTAAATACAAGCATCCAGCGGGCAAAGATGAATTTGCAAGCTCACGATGAAAATTATATTGACGTATGAGAATCTTACTTATTTCTTTTGCGCTTTGCGCGATGAACATGCTTCAAGCACAGTCTGTATTCGGGACATGGAAAACGATCGATGACGAGACCGGAAAGGTCAAGTCGCTGGTAGAGATCTATGAGCAGGACGGAAAGGTATATGGCAAAGTAGTGAAGCTTTTCAGGGGGCCAGATGAAGAACAGGATCCAATTTGTTCTGAGTGTACAGATGATCGTAAAGACAAAAAGATCCTTGGAATGGAGATTCTGCGCGAGCTTGAAAAGGACGGTGATGAATACGAGGACGGAACTATCTGCGATCCAAAAAATGGCAAGATCTACGATTGCAAAATGTGGGTGGATGAGGATGATCCGAGTAAGTTAAGAGTGCGTGGTTACCTTTATTTCATTTACCGTACCCAAACTTGGATTCGCCAGAACTAACGTTTCAATAGTTTTCTTGGATTCCGAAGCATCTCCTCCAATTCTGGGGAGAGATTCATTGCTTTGGTAAGTAGTAAGAACACGATACAGGCTAAGCTGCTTTTCAAGATGATGGCGTAGAAAGGATGCTGGGGAAGTGGATGCCACACTACGGCAAGACACATCACTGCTACTAGCAGGATTGTAAGCACCCATTTTGAAGTGATTGGGTTCATTTTGAAAAGGCGCTGTACCATAATCAGCTTCACCAGGTTGTAGATAAAGAAAGAGAGGGCAGTGGCCAATGCTGCTCCATCCATGCCCAAGTCCAATCCTTTTGGTGAAATAAATAGCCAATTGGTCAAGATCGTAAGGGCTATCAGTACCAAATTCAGGTAGAAATTCTGTCGGTAATGTTTGGAGTAAACAATGATACCACCGGACACGCCTGTAGCCATTTGAAACAAGCGGCTGAGCCCAATATAGAATACCACCCATTTTCCATTTCCGAATTGAGGGGGCAGTAGAGCCATAACTTCGTCAATACTCACCCAAATGGCCATGAACATGAGTCCCCCTACCAGCAATTGCATCAAACTAGACCGCACATAGATGTCCTTGATGCCTTTTTCGTCGTCCTGAGCAATGGCATGCGACACTACAGGGTTTGCAACGGCCATCAGTGATTTCTGAGGCAACATCACCACTGCACCAATGTAAAAGGCAAGGGTATAGAATGCCACATTATCCAACCCAATCAAAGCACCGATCATAATGATGTCCAGGTTGTTTACAATGATGCCTGCTCCGCGGTCCAGAATTGAAAACAGGCTGTAGGAACTCAGCGTTTTCCAGTCTGCAGGCCATCCACCTATTTTTGGCTTGAAGCCCTGAGCGACGCTATAGGCTAGCAATACAGCAAACGCAATTACATATCCCCCCACATACCACCAGATCAACTCATTGAAGCTTACCCAGTCCCAAAGGAAAGCAAGCGTAATGAGCAAGTACCAGGTTTTTAGGAATGCCTCATTGAGGAACTGATACACCGTGGTTTTTAGACGGACACTCACAAAACCATTGAGGGTGTAGAACATGGACATCGCTACGCACAAGACGAAAAGCTGTACCAGATATCCCTTCAACAATTCTCCATCTTCCGGACTCAACCAACCGATGAGTTGGTGTCCCCCAGAGAGGAGCGCAATTCCCAACAATAAACTTCCAGCCAGAGTAAATAGTGAACCCAGCCCGAGGAGCTTTTTTTGGTCGCTAATTCCAAATTGCGGGTAGAATCTGACCCACATATTGGGTGCGCCACCATGAAGAAACTGTGCAAGGATCAACGCCCAAGCCGTGAGCACTTTGATTATTCCCCATCCTTCTGGAAAAGAGATGAATGCTAATGGCAAGACAATCAGCGTGTTAACCGCGCCAGCGATGGTTCCCCATAAAATGGAGACAGAATTTTTAGCGGCTTGTCTTGCAACTACTCCCAAGCGAATGAATTTTGCCAAATTTGGGACAAATTAGCCAATCGGGCATTTTACCACACATTCAATTCGCAACATGTATCAACATACGCCAAGAAAGCGCTACCAAAAGACCCTTAGAATCATGGATGAACATCTTCCTCCTCCCGCCAAAGTGCTGGACCTTGGGGTGCCCAATCCATTGTCTGGATTGATGAAGGACATGGGGTATGAGGTTGACAATACCAAGGGTGAAGATCTGGACTTTGATACTTCAGCAGTAGAGGTTGAGGGATATGATGTGGTGACAGGATTTGAGATCCTGGAGCACATGGTGAATCCCATGCCTTTGCTCAAAGCAGTAAAGGCACCCAAGCTTGTGCTGACCGTTCCTATGCGTTTGTGGTTTGCACCTGCCTACCGAAGCAAAACAGACAAATGGGACAGACATTACCATGAATTCGAGGATTGGCAATTTGATTGGTTGCTAGAAAAGGCCGGCTGGAAGGTGATTCACAGAGAGCAATGGACTTCTCCGTCAAAATTTCCTTTGGGCATCAGACCGCTTTTGCGGTCTTTTACGCCGCGGTATTATGGCGTCGTTGCGGAAAGAGATGAGTTGGGCGTTGAATGAATAATTAATAGCTAATAATTAGTAATTAATAGTTAATGGATCGCAAGCTCACTGTCAGTTCGAGTGCGCTGGTAGGAGAAGGATGAATCATTGTTGGATGATCTTTCAGCGTGTATCGAGAACGGCGTAGTATTCTTCCAAGGTTGAAGGCTTGCATGATCGGGCGGCGTTCTCGATACATTCCGCACATACATTTTCCTGAAACTTTAAAGCTCTCCCCAAGCGGAACACTCGAACTGACAGAAATGGTGTGTGGAACCCGATTAAACAATGAGCATTGAACATTCAGCATTAAACATTCATTCGCCGTTCTCGATACATTCCGCCCGTACCTTTCCCTAAAACAATGATGTTTATCCTATGCGGAACACTCGAACTGACAACGATGGATATTCGGAACCTCATTAAGCATTGGACATTCCCCCGCCGTTCTCGATACATTCCGCCCGTACCTTTCCCTAAAACAATGATGTTTATCCTATGCGGAACACTCGAACTGACAACGATTGATATTTGGAACCCAATTAAACATTGAGCATTGAACATTAAACATTCAATGCAGAATAAAACTTCGTCAATTCCCCCACCCATTTGTCTGGATCCAGTGGGCCTTCGAAGGCTGCTTTTCCGTTGTTGGACCAGGTTTGGTATTTTTTTGAATCTGTGGCGACTAGTTCCATAGCTTCTGCAAGCGCTTGTTTGTCCAAGGCCGGATACACGATGCCGGTGTCGCAATTATGGATGACGTTGGCAGATGAGGGACAATCACTCACGATCACGGGCAATCCATACGCCATGTATTGGAAGATCTTATTGGGGTAGGTAGTGTCGTGGTGGATGTTCCTGCGCAGCGGGCTTAGGCCAGCATGGCTTTTAGCAAGAAAAGTGTGGAGTTCTTCTGCAGGAAGCCAACCTGCAAATTCAACTACTTTTTCAAGATGGCGTTCTTTGACCATGTGCTTGAGTTTGTCGTCGTCAGAGCTTTTTCCAAGAATGCACAATCTTATGTTTCCCAGCCTGCCTTGCTCTTGCAACCAACGCATGGATTCGAATACTTCCGGCAGTCCCCTGCGCATACCCGTGTCTCCTATGTAAAGAAACTGGAAAGGGCTATTTTGCGGGAAGGTAGATTCGTGAGCAGCTGCTTGTTTAAGGAAGCTTCTGGAAACGGCGTTTGGAACCACCACAAAATGAGAAGCGGGCAGTCCCAGTTCACTCATGTAATGTGCTTTAGCTTCTGGGGTCACTACAACTGTCGCTCGACTCTGCAGGATTAGCTGCTTTTCAGCTTTCGCCCACCTTGAGGGCGCAATTACCATTCTCTTCCACCAAATCTGTAGGGTGGGATATTCCTTCATGATCTCTGGCCGATTTTCATGAAGGTCCAAGACCATTGGAACAGACATGTTGGACATGGCTTTTACCACCGCCGGAGCAATGCGCATGTCGTGAACATGCACCACGTCGGGTTGTACTTTCTCTAGAAACTCTCGGATGTATCTCGCTAAATAACTTTTAGCAAACGGCATGGTGTAGATCAATCCCAAGGCAAGATATTCCCACTTACTGACTCCTTTGTTATGCAGTTTTAAAAATGAGGGCGGCACAAAACCTGTAATGTCTTGTTTCTGCAACACGAACAAAATGACTTCATGCCCTGCTTCATGTAACAGTCTGGCTTCAAGTTCCACACGAGGATCTGGAGGATAAGGACTGTCTAAGATCATGGCAATTTTCATCTGCGCTCTTGCTTTTTTTGAGGTGACTGCCGACAAAAGTCGGAGGAATTCTTTGCAAGGTGATGCGAATTAGGCCTACTTCAATTCTTTAGCCAACACTTCCATCACTCTTTCAGTGGCATGACCGTCCCACAATGCGGGAACCGTTCCTTCTTTTGGGTTGTTGAAGTGCTCCATGATCACGTCGATGTCCGGAGGAACCATTTGGTTGGTTCCAACATCTACGGTTACTGGTCTATCTATTTGTGGTCGCATGGTGAGGCAAGGAACTTGTCTGAAAGTCGATTCTTCTTGAATTCCTCCGCTGTCTGTGACAATGACTTTTGCGTTTTTTATCAGGTACTGAAAATCGAAATAACCAAGAGGATCTGTGAGATGCATTCCTGGAATTTGTTCTAGTTTTTTCAAAAGTCCAAAACTTTCCATTCGGTTTTTGGTTCTTGGGTGCAAAGGAAACACCAACTCACATTCAGAAGCTACGGCAGCGCAAAGATTAACTATGAATTGAAGTCCCTCTCTGTTGTCCACATTCTCAGGACGGTGAAGCGTCATGAGCACGTAGTTTTTTGGAGTGATTTTTAGTTTGTCCAGGATTTGGGAGTCTTCAATTTCATGTTCAAAAGCTACCAAAGTGTCAATCATGGTATTTCCCACAAAATGGATGTTTTCCGGGCTATTGGACGCTGCTACCAAATTATTGATGGCACTTTTTTCCGTGGCAAAGAATATTTCAGAAAGGTGATCGGTCAATACACGATTTACTTCTTCAGGCATACTTGGGTCAAAACTTCGCAATCCAGCTTCCAAGTGTGCCAGTCTGGTTCCTGTTTTGTTGGCCGCTAGTGCCGCGGCGAGTGTGGAGTCTACATCTCCGGGAACCAACACAAGGTCTGGTTTGGTTTCGATCATCAACTTAGAAAGCTGCGAGATCATCTCCCCGAATCTTTCTTGAGGAGACCGAGCGTTGAGCACCAAATAATGGTCTGGGCGCAAATTGAATTGTTCAAAGAATACCGCGCTCATGAATCGGTCATAGTGTTGCCCTGTGTGAACCAATTTGACCTCAATTCCACCCAATTCTGCCGCAACTCGCTTAAACTGAGTCACTTTGATGAAATTTGGGCGGGCGCCAACGGAAATGAGAATCCTTTTCATTCTTGTGTATGATTGATTGTGTTGCGCATCAACTGGTCCAATTCTGTGGTCAATTCTTCTCGGTTGAAGCGGCTAATATTTTTCGGTTCTATATTTAGTTTTTTGCCTTGCCAGGCGATGAACATGTCTCGCAGCACGCTCATCATCCGTTCTTTGCTTCGTCTTTCCACTACCTGTCCTGTTTCCGTTTCCCGAATCAATTGAGCCAAATCCCCATCTTCTGGGCCGATGGCCAGAATGGGTCGCTGAGCGAAGAAGTATTCAAAGACTTTCCCGGTCACAATTCCTTTTGCATTGGGCGCATCATTGACGCTAAGAAGAAGCACACTGCTGCTTCTTTCGTGGGTAAGGACTTCGCCGTGGGGGAGATAGGGATGTCTTTCAAGGTGATCTTCCAGTCCGAAGTCGATCAAGCTCTGAGTCACAGAGGCATCTACTTTACCAATCAATTTGAGTCTGAAATTCGCTTTGAATGCTTCATTTTCCTTGATTAATTCAGACAATGCTTCCCAGAGCACGGGAACATTTCTTGCCGGGCTGAATGAACCAATGTGCGCAAGGGAAAAGTGCGGATCAGGGACCACGGTTTGATTCTTGGGGAAATCGGCAGGGTCGAAACCATTTGGAACGACGTGGATTTTTAATGGATCCGTTATTTCTCCGAATTCTTTTTTCATCTGCTGACCTATCACCAACACGGTGTCTGCATTGTTCAAAACTGCACTTTCCAATTGGTGATGCTTTCGGTCAGCTTTGTCGCTCAGATGAAGATCCTGATAAAAATCAATGTTGGTCCAAGGGTCTCTGAAATCAGCTATCCATGGCAGATTAAGTTGTTTTTTTAGCTGAAGCCCAATCACATGCATGCTATGTGGTGGTCCTGTGGTAATGATGAGGTCAACGGGATTTTGAGCCAGGTAATTTTGAAGATATTTTACAGAAGGTTTGATCCAAAATTTCCTGGCGTCTGGGATAAAATAGTTTCCCCTAACCCATCTGGCGAGTTGTTCTTTTCTGCCAGCTGTTCCTGTTTCATTCAAGAAACCTGCATTGATACGATCTTCTTTTTTAGCTCCCATGAGCTTTTTGTAAAGCGCATAAGGTTCTCGAATGGGGGTTTGAATCACTTCACATTCTGGCGGGATCTCTTTTTCGAGCTCAGTATCGATACTTGGGAATTCAGGATTGGAGGGAGTGTAAACCACAGGTGTCCAACCGTTCTTTGGAAGAAACTTTACAAATTTGAGCCAACGCTGAACTCCTGCACCTCCTGATGGAGGCCAGTAGTAAGAAATGATGAGTACGCGTTTGTTTGCTTGCATGTTGACTTATTCTCCTGAACCCAAAGAAACGCAATATTGACAATACTCTGCGGACGTTTCGTGTCTGATAATTTCTTTGGGGTCAGTCATCATGCCAATGAGATCGTTCAGCCATTCTTTTAGTCGGGTGTCCATTTCTTGGTTGTACCAACTCTCCTTTTCAATTTCCAAGGCCATGAAATCGTTGCTAATACTTCTTGCACTGATGATTCCTGCTTGAATTGCTTTGGTGTCCAAATCTCCTTCGTAGCCAAGTAGCATGGCGTAGATCAATGTTTGTAATGCCTTGGGTTTTGAACCAAGTTCTTCCCATGAACGCACCTTTAGGTCATAAGGAGTGACTTTGCCTGTTTTGTAATCGATTATTCGGTGTCCTTCCGGTAGAAGATCAATTCTATCTACAGTTCCACGAATAAGGACTTGGCCATTGGGGGCGTTTTGGAGTTCAACTAGTTGCTTCATTCTCCTCTCAACATCGATGAGAATTGGTGGATTCGGTTTTTGGGATTCGCCAATTTCCCGGTCAATGAGTTTGTCCAGGTACTTTTCAGCGACTTTTGTGGAAAGGTAATTCTCGCCAGTTTGGACGAGGCTTCTGGAATAATTCTCTTCAATGGCTTCCATCAATCTTGAGCGGAGTTCTTTTTTGAAGACCCGAAGTTCTTTCTCTTTTACTGGACCGTCAATAAACCCACGCAATCCATCTTCTAATACTTTGTGTACGATGCTTCCAAAAGTGCTGGACTCCATCTCTTCTTCCACGTCATCTTGTTCTCCCAACGACATGATGTATTTGAAGAAAAAGTTCTTTGGGCATTCCAGCCACGTGTTGATGGCTGAAGGAGAGAGTCCACTTTCAAAGAGTGCTTGTAATCGTTCTTTTACCCAGGGAGTTTGCAGAAGTTCTGCCTCTTCTTTTGGTGTGTTTCCAGGTTCCATCTGAAGGACCTTCTCTTTGATGTGGACATGATCATGGTGCGCAAACCGGTAGGCCAGTTGAAGCAAGTACCTGCTTTTTTCTCCGCTCTTTTCGGCGGTTCTTTCACCCTCGCCAAAGAGCAATGTAGCTTCGGTAGTCCTTTGTAAAAGGCGGTAGAAGTAATAGGCAAAGATGGCTTCTCTTTTTCCCGGAGAAGGCAGTCCATATGCCATTCTCACATCAGATGGTAAAAAGGATTCGCTGAAATGATGCTTTGGCAGGACACCTTCATTGCAATTGAACACAATGATTCTGTCAAAGTCCAATACACGCGTTTCAAGAAGCCCCATGATCTGTAGTCCGAGCAAAGGTTCTCCCAATACATCTAGCTGTTCTTGTCCCAGTAATTTCATCAAAACTTGCTTGATCTCTTGAAGGCTTTCCATTACTGGATAGCGTTGTTGAAATCGGTTTAGTTGAATGAGCACTGATTGAAATTGCAGGCAGCTTTGGCTGAAGAGGGCATCTTTGGAGAACTGGTTGCTAATGGTCTTCATTGTATGTTCCAGTGCAGCCAATGCGTCCAGGGCGTTCTTGGTTTTTGCAGCAATAAAAATGGGTTGAAGAAAGGCGAGGCTCTCCTCCTCCATTTTGGCCTTTTTAGCGCTGTTTTCCGTCATGAAAACAAGGTTGAACTCGATCACCTTACTCTCAATGAGTTTGATGAACGGGAGTTTGTCCTTGTCTTTTTGAAAGTAGGGGTGCCGAATAAAATCCAGTAGGTCGGCATGTCTGAGGCTGCCGGATTTTCTGTCGACGAGTCTGAAAAAAGTACTTACAAGTCCTGAAATTGGGGTGCTTCTCAACGGAATCCCCATGGTGATATTGGCGCCCTTGATATTCTCGGGAATTGAGTCCAGAACGGCTGATAGCATTCCTTCATCGGGTAGTACCAGGGCTGTGCGCTCAATCTCCTCGGGCTTTAGCCCAGAAAGCAATTCCATGGCATATTTTGCTTGTGCCACAGAACTTGAAGTTTCAACGAGGTGAATCGTCTTTGGATGCCCGCTAAGATTGGTTGGCATGTCTTGTGGGCCGATTTCAGCAAGCGCTTCTCTCAAGAATACACCTGCTTCTTGTTCCAAGTCCTTTGCGTAAAAAGCATCTCCATCCCACAAGCAGGTGGCCATTCCTGAGGTCGTAAAATGCTTGATGATCTTGATCTCTGCCGGAGTCAGTGCATTGAGACCGGCGAAGTAGAAATGCTCTGCGGGCAATGTTTCGATGGACGGTAGCTTTAGCAGGAGGTCTTTGGCCAATGCCCCTCCGTACAAGAACCCTCGTGATTTGAGGTGTTTGTTGAAAGCGAGATAAAGCGGGTGCAATTCATTCCAGAAAGTAAGAAAGGTCTCCTGATCTGTGCTGAGTTCCTCATCATTGAAGCTCCAATGCTCAATTGTTTTGATCTTTCTGAGATCGTCTAATACCATGGATGCCTTGAGCAGATGGTGATCAATTTCATTGAAGTCATTGAGTGCCGAAGGCCCCCAATTGAGGAATTTGTCTAAAGTCTCCTCTGGGTTGTTGTTTTGTTTGTAGACCGAATAA
>CAZKMC010000015.1:0-4810 GCA_964553485.1 uncultured Comamonadaceae bacterium | reverse complement strand
GAATAAAACTCCATGAGGATGTCCAGCTGAGGTCCGCGCTTGAATTCCGATAATTCTTCAATGATGTCTGCAAGCGTTCTGAAATTTGGCAGCCAATGATTGGGGCCAAGAAGAGCAATTAGTTTTTTTCTAAGGAATACAGCGGGACGTTTACCCGGCAACACCACGGTGATGTTTCTGAGGTTTGAGGGATGTTTTTGGACAAGTGTTTCTGCTAATTCGTCAAGAAAAGTCTTCAACGGTTGTTTTCTTTTTGGGTGTCAGTGGAATCCTTGCCTAAGTTAAAACCGTTTTTGAGGAATGCGAAGAATTCTTTTCGACCATTTTTTGAGGCGAATACGTTCCATGCGGTTCTAAGGTGTGCTTTGACGGTTTGATTCTCCTCTTTTTCCTTTTTCCACTGTTTTTCCATGTTCACAGCTTTTAAAGGGGGTTCTTGTTCGATACCAGAGTCTTTAAGAATTCCGGCTAGTTCATCTGATACTTTGAACCTCTCCTGAGCTTGGTCATTCCAACCCATTTGTTCTTCCAGCATGCCGAGGTTGTTGTACGCGATGGCATCTTCCGGATCCAGTTCAATGGCTTTTTTATAATCTGCCATGGCACCGGAATAATCTTTCATTGCGCTTTTGATATAGGCTCGGCTTGCATATCTATATCCGTAATCGGGTTGAGTTTGAACTGCTGTGTTCAAGTCCGCAAGGGCTTCCTGATGCATTTCTAGGTGAAAGTAGCACACTGCGCGATCATTCAATAAGTCGGTATTTGTTGGCAGTGCCTCAAGCGCTTTATTAAAAAAGGGCAACGCTTTTTGGTGTTCACCTTTCGTAAACAGATCCATGGCTTTATTCCAGTCTTTATTTTCCATCTTGCATCTTTAAATTTCAGGTATGTCTGAAGGATACCCCAAATATCGTGAATTGTCTAATGGTGCAGCCTTGTATGTGCTTGAATCGGCGAGTTGTTTCACTGAATATCAGTTGGTGGGAAGCAAAGCCTATGAGGTTCATACCATTGAAGTTAAAACCCTGCCTGAGCGGAACTTGTTCATGGATCTTCTTCACAATGAAGGTGAACGCTGGCATTTGCTCACTGCAGAGGAGTTTAATCACAAACTAGCCTTGCTTGAGAAAGATCGTCGCCGGATTGGGGGACATCAACAATAAGTTGTTGAGTCAACGCACGTGGTTTAGTTCTACTTGCACTTTCAAGGAATTACTTTAGCAAAATGAAATCATTCAAGGAAAACGTTCAATTGGCGGAATACACCACTTTCGGTGTGCCAGCGAAAGCGCGGTATTTTACCAGCTTTGGATCTTTGGATGAATTGGCGGAATCGTTGTCTTGGAGCAAGTCGAAAGAAGTATCTCCGTTGGTCCTCGGAGGTGGAAGCAATATGTTGTTTATTGGTGACTATGATGGATTGGTTCTCAGGAACGGTCTTAGCGGAATTTCATTTGAGTTGAAGGGAGATGAGGTATTTGTTAAAGTGGGTGCTGGAGAGAATTGGCATCAGTTTGTGCTTCATGCCATTGAGCAGGGGTGGGGAGGAATTGAAAATTTGAGTTTGATTCCGGGTAGTGTAGGAGCTAGTCCCATGCAGAATATTGGTGCATACGGAGTAGAGATTAACCAAGTGTTCCATGAGTTAGAGGCCTGGCATATCGAAGACCAGGAGTTACATACTTTTGATGCCAAGTCCTGTGCATTTGGCTACAGAGAGAGTGTGTTCAAAAGAGCGCTTAAGGGTCAATACGTGATATGTTCAGTTACTTACAAATTGAATACCAAGCCTGCGTTAAACACCAGTTATGGGGCCATTGAAGCTGAGTTGGGTCGACAAGGAATTCAACAACCGACGATACGAGATGTGAGCAATGCAGTGATCCATATTCGGAGCAGCAAATTGCCGGATCCCAAAGTGATTGGGAATGCGGGAAGTTTCTTCAAGAACCCAGTAGTGAGCAAGGATACATTTGAGAAAATAAAAAAGCGTTTCCCTGAAATCGTAAGTTATCCTTCAGGGGATTCGATGAAGTTAGCCTCGGGTTGGTTGATCGACCAAGCGGGCTGGAAGGGTTATCGGAAAGGAGATGTAGGCGTTCATGCTAAACAAGCATTGGTGTTAGTCAATTATGGCAAAGGAACAGGCAACGAGATATATGCATTGTCCAGTCAAATATTGGAGGACGTAAAGAAGAAATTTGGTGTTCTTTTAGAACGAGAGGTAAACATGATTGGTTCTCCACAAGTCTAGAATTTAGCGCAAGGCACAATTCGTTTTCTAGCCATTCGACGGCTTTGTTTTCCGGCCCATTCGTAGCTAAATGAAATTTCATGAGCACCACCGGAGAATCCTACATTGAGCTGCGACAAAGTCACATCAAAACTATACCCGATCTTAACCTGCTCGGATTGAAATCCAACGATTAGCGAAAGTGCATCTTGGTTGATATATCCATAGTCATTGCTTTTAAGAAGTAGGCCACGGTACCAAAGTCCCAAAGTGAGTGGGTTTAATTCGTAATAAGCACCTAGGTCTAGTTGATCAAAGTCTCCTTGATGTTTGTAATTCGCGGCGGTAACAACGTAGGATTTTGATTTGCTGTAGGCACCGCCTTTCATTTTGAAACGGTACCCTCCGTGAGCAGATATTTTCCTAGGGATTCTTGCAATATGGCCTGGATAAAAACTTTGATTAGGTTGATTCATGTGGTGAATCGATACACCCGCCCAATAGCTTGGACTAAAAACCAACGCACCAGAGCTGAAATCGAGGTAGTTGACAGGTTCAATTCCTGCTTCCAAAGACGTTTCAGCTCCGTCTCTAATCAGTTGGTCTCCAAAAACAAGGTCGCTAAAATTCACTGAATGATTGGTGTAACTCATCTGCAAGGCGGGAAGGAAAAACACGTCTCTTCGGATAGCTACTTCATAGCTATACTGGGCTCCAACAGAGCTTGATCTTAAAGCACCAGCACCTGCCTTGTCATGCGTGGCAATGATTCCTATACCACTATGAATTCTTGGCAAGTATCTGTCATATGCAAAATTATAAGTCACAAAAGCACCTGGAATAGCGGGCCATTGATTTCGGTAATTAGCAGAAAGTCTACTCTCAACTGAAGTTCCGGCAAAGGCAGGGTTCAAGTAAGTAGGTGCCGCATAAAACTGTGTAAAATGGCCGTCCTGACTACTGGCAGTGAATGCCAAAGCAAGAAAACAAAGTGTCGCTATGTGTTGACTTAGCTTCATTTTTTCGACATCACATAAGGTGAGATTTCAACTTCTTCTAATTCAGAACTTGGGTATTCTATATAGATTTCATCTACGTGCGTGTCATATCCTTCAGCTTCCAGAATTACTTTGTAAGCAGTAAGTGGATGCACAATGAGAATGAAATTTCCTGTATTTGAATTGCTTCGATACACTCCATGAATTTCACGGTTCTCTTCGTCAAGCAAAGTGAGCGTAGTTTGAACTGGTTCGTCATTTAGATCAAGCGTCTTTCCTTGAATTACAACTTGAGTTTGTTGGCGATAGATGAAGTCAATTTTGTAGATATCATGTTGTCCATACCCTCCACTTTTATCTGAAGAATAATATCCTCTTCGAGCACCAGCATCTAATGCGAGGTACAAATCGTCGTCAACGGTGTTGACCGGGTATCCCATATTTCCGGGAGTACTCCAGTTTTTTCCAGTTCGACTGGTTCTAAAAATATCATAGCCACCCATTGTTTTGTGTCCTTTGGAAGCAAAATAAAGCGTCTGGTCATCAACGTCCATAAATGGTGCGTCTTCATCATATGCGGTGTTGATGTTGGGGCCGAGGTTCTTAGGCAGGCTCCACATTTGGTTGGGAAGTTTCTTCACCTGGTATAAGTCTTTTCCACCAAATCCTTCTGGGCGGTTACTTGAGAAATACAATGTTTGCTGATCTGGTGAAAAACAGGCGCTTGCTTCTTGGAACTTGGAATTTATTTCATTTCCAAGTCGTTCGGGGTTTGACCATTTTCCTCCTTTGAGGTAAGTCACATACAGATCTCCGCCAGTAAGATTTGAGTTGGTTCTGTAAATCAACATTGTCTGACCATCTGCAGAAATGCTCACTGTGGCATCATGTGTGGCAGTGTTTACTGGTTGGTCAAGGTTTACTGCGGCACTCCATTTTCCATCAACTTTGTGCGTCACATACACATCTTCAAAATATGCGTTGTTGGGGTCTTTGAGTTGGGCCGTGCTGTCGAATCTTCTTGAGGTGAAATAAAGGGATTCATTGTTACCCGTTACAACTGGGACATACTCCTGAGCTTCAGAATTAACTGATGGTCCTAGGTTTTTTACTGTCACATCAATTGGGTTCAGGACTGCTTCTCTGGCATAAGTTATGGTTTCAGCCAACCTTGAGATTTCTGTGGCAGTTTTCCTGCGGTTTGGTCGTTCATTGTATTCCTCTAATGCACGCAATGCCGTCTCAAACTTCATTTGAGCATGAAGGACTTTGGCCTTTGCGAACAGGGCTTCAGTAGAACCTAATTTTACGGCTTTGTTTAGCAAAATGGCTGCGTTTTCTTTATCGTGTTTTACTTCAAACAAGCAAACCCCCAGACGGTAATTCAAATCCGCGGAAGTTGAATCAACCTGATAGAGTGGCACCAATAATTGATAGGCCCATGAATAGTCTTCTTCATCGAAGGCTAGTTCGGCATCCTGCCAATCACGCATCATTTGTCTGTTCCAGCTATTCTGACCAATTGACTGGAAAGACAGCAAAAGCAAAAGTGCTATGGTAAATAGGGTGTGTCGCA
>CAZKMC010000014.1:13790-21317 GCA_964553485.1 uncultured Comamonadaceae bacterium | reverse complement strand
GCTAGTCACTTTCCACTTTCCACTTCTTCTTCCACTTTTTCCTCTACTCCAAAATTGCCCGAATCCCCGGAAGCTCCTTCCCCTCCAAATACTCCAACATAGCTCCACCGCCTGTGCTGACATAGCTTACTTTGTCTGCAAGATTGTACATGTTGATGGCAGCCACACTGTCTCCTCCTCCAATGAGGGTGAAAACGCCTTTTGGCGTGACATCCGCCAAGGTCTCGGCAATGGCTTTGGTGCCTTTAGAGAAGGTCTCCATTTCAAAAACGCCCAGTGGGCCGTTCCACAAAATAGTCTTGCTGCTGGTGATGACTTCTTTATATGTCTTTATTGTTTCTGGTCCTGCATCCAAGCCTATCCAACCATCTGGAATGGCGTTGATGGGAGATATTTTTGTGTTGGCATTGTTGTCAAAAGCATCTGCAATGACTGAATCACTTGGAAGGTATAGTTTGACGCCTCCTTCTTCGGCTTTCTTTTCTACCCGGCGGGCGTCTTCCATCAAATCTTCTTCTACCAGACTAGAACCAATTTTTCCTCCTCGTGATTTGATGAAGGTAAAGGCCATTCCTCCGCCAATTAAGATGCGGTCAACCTTTGGGATGAGGTTCTCAATGATGGTTAACTTGCTGCTGACTTTAGCTCCACCAATGATGGCAGTCACAGGAGGTTCAGCTCCGTGCAATACTTTGTCGATGGCCTTGATCTCGCCCTCCATCACAAATCCAAAAAGTTTGTCGTGAGCGAAGAATCGTGCAATGATAGCTGTAGAAGCATGAGCTCGGTGCGCTGTTCCAAATGCATCGTTGATGTATACATCTCCGTGCTCTGCGAGTTGTCCCGCAAAGAATTCATCTCCCGCGGTCTCTTCTTTGTGAAAACGCAAATTCTCCAAAAGGACTACTTCGCCAGGAGCCAAATTGGATGTGAGCTCTGTAGCCTTTTCGCCAATGCAGTTACCTGCAAAAATGACTTTGTGGTTCAGAAGGCCACTTAGGTGATCCACGATTTGCTTGAGAGAAAAAGCATCTTCCTCGCCTTTAGGCCGACCTAAATGAGACATCAAAACTACACTGCCACCACCATTCAATACTTGATTGATAGTGGGAACAACCGCCCTCATGCGTGTGTCATCTGTGACTTTGCCATTTTCATCTAAGGGCACGTTGAAATCTACGCGGATGAGCGCGCGTTTTCCGGTGAAATTATAAGTGTGGATGTTGGCTGACATAGGGCAATTTTACGCGTTCAAAAAGAGGATTCAGCTGGTTTAATCTTGGTGGATGAGCCTTGTAAGGCTTGTTTTTTCCAGAACAATGCTGCGCAACTCGTCAATACCCACGCGTTCCTGCGTCATGGTGTCGCGCTCACGAATGGTGACGGTGTTGTCTTCCAAACTTTGGTGGTCAATGGTAATGCAGAAAGGTGTTCCGATTGCATCTTGCCTGCGGTAGCGCTTGCCAATTGCATCTTTCTCGTCGTATTGGCAATTGACGTCCCACTTCAGGGCATTCATGATCTCGCGTGCTTTTTCTGGAAGGCCATCTTTCTTGAGAAGTGGCAATACCGCAACTTTCACAGGGGCCAAAGCTGCCGGAATATTCAACACGGTGCGCTGCGAACCATCTGGAAGGGTTTCCTCATTATAGGATGCAGAAAGAACAGCCAAGAACATGCGGTCCAGGCCAATCGAAGTCTCGATAACGTAGGGCACATAGCTCTTGTTTTCCTCTGGATCAAAATATTGCAACTTCTTGTTACTGTGCTCTTCATGTGCCTTCAGGTCAAAGTCTGTCCGACTATGAATTCCTTCCAATTCTTTGAAACCCATTGGGAAATTGAACTCGATATCTGCCGCATTGTCTGCGTAATGCGCCATTTTCACGTGGTCATGGAAACGGTAATTCTCATCTCCAAGGCCAAGTGCTTTGTGCCATTTGATTCGTACATTTTTCCAATGCTCGTACCATTCTAGCTGGGTGCCGGGTTTTACAAAGAATTGCAACTCCATTTGTTCAAATTCACGCATGCGGAAGATGAATTGGCGGGCAATAATTTCATTCCTGAAAGCCTTTCCAATCTGAGCAATTCCAAACGGAATTTTCATTCTTCCGCTTTTCTGCACATTGAGGAAATTAACAAAAATCCCTTGAGCAGTTTCGGGACGTAGATAGATGATTCCTGAATCACCACTTACAGCGCCTAATTCGGTTTTGAACATCAAATTGAACTGACGCACATCTGTCCAGTTCTTAGAACCGGTTTCAGGATCGGCAATGCCGAGGTCTTCGATCTGTGCTTTAACATCTGCCAGATCTTCATCGTCCATGGCCTTCTTGAACCGCGCATTGATTGCATTGATCTCTGCTTGTCTGCGCGTCACATTTGGATTAGTAGCGCGGAATTCAGCTTCGTCAAAATCATCTCCAAAACGATTCTTGCCTTTGTCAACGTCCTTCTGGATCTTCGCTTCGATCTTGGACACGTAGTCTTCGATCAACACATCTGCGCGGTAGCGCTTTTTGCTGTCTTTGTTGTCAATGAGCGGGTCATTGAACGCATCTACGTGTCCCGAAGCCTTCCAGGTAGTTGGGTGCATGAAGATCGAGGCATCAAGGCCCACAATATTCTCATGTCCCCGCACCATAGCGGTCCACCAGTAATTCTTGATATTATTTTTAAGCTCCACACCCATTTGACCGTAGTCATATGCTGCGCTGAGTCCGTCATAGATTTCACTACTTGGAAATACAAATCCGTATTCCTTTGCGTGACCAATGACTTTTTTGAGTTTATCGTCTTGTCCTGCTGCCATATGGCGGCAAAAATAGTCAATATATCAGTGATGAGTAGTGAGTATTGAGTTTGGAGTTTTGAGTGTGGTTTGCAGTCTTGAGTCTTGAGTCTTGAGTCTTGAGTTGGGAGACTTGAATTTATCTTTAACCTTAGATCTGGAACCTATTCTACCTTCCACTTTTTCCTCTCCTTCCACTTTTCTCTCCCCAATTGAGTAACTTGTAACTATGAAATATATGCTCTGTGCAGTGTTCCTGCTTGGCTTTGTTTTAAAGACCGAAGCGCAAATTCACGTTTATGCCAATGACCGCTTCTACTATGCGGACATGCTGGTGAACATGGAAAATGGAAGAGTGCAGCCAGGATATGACCGCACGTGGACGCATACCATGCTGACCTTGCAAAACCACAAAATTTTTAAGGGGTTTTCTTCTTCAGCTTTTGATGTGTTGTTCAGAATTGAAGAATATCAACTCTATTTGGGCGACAGTCAATTTTCTGGCGACATTCTCTACACGTACAAAAACGGAAAGATCTACAAAGGAGACAGTACTTTTCCGCTGGACTTAGTCTATACGGTCCATCAGGGGGGAGTGTATGAAGGAGACAGCAAACTGATCTTTGATCAGATACTTTGGCTGGACGGTTTATTCAACGCAGAAGAATTATTCACCATTTTATTGGCGTTGGAAATGCTTTGATTCAGTCTTGAGACTTGAGACTTGAGTGTGGAGTGTGAGTGTGGAGTGTGATTGAAATAACACGAGTCACAGACTCGCGCCAGCAGTAGCCAGAATTAATTATTAATCAGAATTCCCCACTCTACGCTTCAACTACCTCAAACTCGTAGCCTTCCATGATCTCATTCACGAGCAATTTCTTGCACGCTTCATCCACTTTGGACTGAGCTTCATTTTTGGATTTTGCATCAATATGAAGGGTGATGTGCTTTCCGATTCTAACATGATCAATCTCTGGAAGACCGATGTTCTTCATGTTGTTGCTCACTGCTTTTCCTTGAGGATCAAGGAGGGCTGCTAATGGCATTACGTCAATCTCTGCGCGGAATTTCATGCTTCTTAGTTGTGTGCTGATTCCAAAGCGAAATCAGGAGGTACAAAAGTAAGATAAACGGAACGGCTAGAAAAACACTCACGGCACTAATTCCGCAAATCGTCAACAAAATAATTGTCCCCAAGATGAAAAAGTACCTCGACCTGTTTCCGTGCCAGCCGTAGTCTTTGAATTTCAATGCCAGAAGCGGAATTTCACTAACCATCCAGGCGCTCATGCCTACTATGAGCGCAATCAAAGTCAGAGGATGGAAGACCCAAAGGAGGTAGGCGGGACGAGTTTCCAATAAGTGTGCATCCCAACTACCCAGTTTCAACGCTTGCCATCCAGTTTCTTCCAAGGCAGGGTGTGTGGTGATGAACAATGGATCTGAATGAAAATAAAGTTGTCCCACCGCAATCCAAAACAGCGCGTTTGCGGGAGTAGGGAGTCCCAGAAATTTATCTCCTTGTCGAGAATCAATATTGAATTTCCCCAAACGATATATGGAAGCGATAGCCAAGAGCAGCGCTACATATTTTAATTGATCGGGATATCCAGTCTGGGCAAGGACGCGCGATAGCAGAATAAACACCATGATTGTGGGGGCTATTCCAAATGTGACTGCATCAGCCAGCGAGTCGAGTTGCTTGCCAAGTGGTCCCGCTACTTTGAGCATCCTTGCCAAAAGACCATCAAAGAGGTCAAAGACAGCAGCTGCAAGTATTAATAATGCTGCCGGTGTGAAAGAGGGGACAGTAAACAAGGAAACAATAGCCAAAGTGCCACAGCACAAATTGGCCATGGTGAAAAAATTAGGGATGACGCCTTTCCATTGCATGCCACGAAAGTAAGAAAAGGGTTTCAAGCGTCGTGCATCCCAGAATTTGTAACCTTTTATACATTCATGAGTATCCACTGTTGACAAGTAAGGTGAGATGTGTATATTTGCCTTCCTTAAATAAAGGGTCTGGTGGCCGAGCGGCTAGGCAGAGGTCTGCAAAACCTCGTACAGCGGTTCGAATCCGCTCCAGACCTCAAGACAGACAAATCCCGAGATGCCTCGCATCTTGGGATTTGTCGTTTCATGCCGTGGCAAGCGCTGCTTGAGTGAGGTTTGAAGCGGCAAATCCGCTGGCGCGAGTCTGTGACTCGTGTCGTTCCAACCATTCCTTCATCCCAAACTACCACCCACTCATAGAGAATAACCAATCAATCATCGGCAGATTAAAGTTTCTGTCGTATCTTTATTTTTGATGTGATTCAGTCACATCCACACTAAACTGATTGACTAATTATTACAATGATATCCGACGGCTACAGATACGTCCTTTTGCTACTGTGCTTTTTTGTGGCTACTTCCACAAGCTCTTTTGCGCAGTTTTTCGACGTTTCGGCCTCCCACAACATTAGCAATGTCAATGACGGAACCATCTATGGAAATGGAGTGAGTTTCTATGATTTCAACAACGATGGATGGGATGATCTGACCCTCGGAAGTGGCAATCAAATACCCCTGTTCTATGAAAATATTGAAGGGGAATACAGCCAGGTGTTTTTTGATATCCCAGTAGCTCCAGTGGGCAATGTAGAGATCATCCTATGGGCAGATTATGACAATGACGGCGACCCAGATTTACTCACTTCGCAGTTCGGCGGATTCCTCCAACTCTGGAACAATGACGGGTATTTCAATTTCACAGAAGTGTCGGAAGCCGCAGGATTAGACACTGGTTTCTGGGCCTGGTGGGGAGCGTCTTTTTGCGACTACAACCACGATGGCTATCTGGATCTCTACGCCGGTAAATATTATGATACCCTCAACAATTTCGATACGGAAAAACAAGGACTCCTCTACCTCAACAATGGCGATGGTACGTTCACAGACGTTACCACAGCCGCTGGAGTAGAATTGCTTCCACAACCCATTTTTCAGCCGGTTTGGTTCGACTATAACCACGATGGTTGGGAAGATCTTTATCTCATTATCGATAGAATTGTGTGGGAGAACAGGCTCTTCAAAAACAATGGTGATGGCACTTTTACAGACGTTTCCCAATCCAGCGGCACAGATGTGTCTGTGAATTCAATGACGGGTACTATTGGGGATTATGACAACGACCAAGATTTCGATATCTACGTCACCAATGGTCCTTCAACTAATTACCTCTTCCGAAATAACAATGACGAGACCTTTGATATTGTCACAGAAGAAGCTGGTCTTTTGGTTGATTTGACTTCTTGGGGTGCCCTTTGGCTGGACTACGATAACAACGGCTGGGAGGATATTTTTGTAGGAACCACTGGCTTCATGTGGGGGGCCAACCAGAATAAGTTCTACACCAATAACGAGGACGGCACTTTCACAGATGCCACTAGCCTAGTTGGGCTTTACGGGGATCTTTCGCCTTCATTTGTAAGCGCCATTGGCGACATTAACAATGATGGCTATTATGATTTTGTAACCAACAACAACGATCCTTTTCCCACCATTCTCTGGCAAAATGACGGCGGTGCAAATCATTTCCTCAGTGCCACGTTAAAAGGAACTACTTCCAACAAAGAGGGCATCGGCTCTTGGATTACTTGCTATGCAGACAACAAAATTTTGAGTCGTTACACGCATTGTGGCGAGAACATCGTAGGCCAAAGTTCACGCAAGGAAATTTTTGGGCTGGCCGGCAGCACTTCAGTGGATTCTTTGAGAATCGAGTGGAATTCTGGCACCATAGATACGTACTACAATTTGGACGTGGATCAACATTTGTTCTTTGTGGAGGGGGAGTCGTTTTGCGTGGGAACGCCTTGCCGGTGCGCGGGAGATTTGTCTGGAGACGGCTATATCAGCACCTCTGACCTCCTATTATTCCTGTCTGCTTTTGGCTGTACCACTGACTGTGCGGTGGATTTTAATGAAGATGATCAAACCACTGTGGCGGATTTATTGATTTTCTTAAGCTTTAATTTTTCTCTCTGTAATTGACTTCTTTTTCTGCGTAAACGCGAGGAATGGACGCTGAACCATGAAATTATCAAACTATATAGGACACATTCTTTTTTTGCTCGTTGCATGCAGCGTGCAAATGGTCAGTGCTCAATATGTGGATGTGACAGCTTCTCATGGAATCAACAATATCTGCGAGTACACTGAATATGGAAACGGAATCAGTTTCTATGATTTCAACAAAGACGGATGGGATGATCTCACTTTGGGAAATGGGTCTGATTCCATCTTGTTTTATCAAAACAATCAAGGGGCGTATGAGCCTGTTAGCTGGACTTTCCTCTGGATCCAGAGGTCAACGTGGAGGCAATTATGTGGATGGATTATGACAATGATGGCGATGCAGATTTATTCACAAGTCAATATGGTGGGCCCATCCAACTTTGGAACAACAACGGAGAATTTGAATTCACAGACGTCAGTGAATCGGCAGGTTTACAACTAGGTGACTGGGATTGGTGGGGAGCGTCTTTTGCGGATTATGATCATGATGGATTTCTTGATTTATATGCGGCTAAATACTATGCATCACCAGGAAATACTGACCCTTTGAAACAAAGCATATTGTATCACAACAACGGTGATGGCACTTTCACAGATGTTACTACTACTGCAGGGGTGGAACTTTTAACCCAAGCCGTTTTTCAACCCGTATGGTTTAACTTTGACCA
>CAZKMC010000014.1:0-13780 GCA_964553485.1 uncultured Comamonadaceae bacterium | reverse complement strand
GATGGCTGGGAAGACTTGTTTTTAGTCATTGACCGCCTCCTTTGGACCAACAGATTGTATAAGAACAATCACAACGGCACTTTCACTGATGTTTCAGCTAGTAGCGGTCTTGGAATATTAATGAATTCTATGAGTGGAACTGTGGGTGATTATGACAACGACCAAGACTTTGACGTCTATGTCACCAACACCACACCGCAGAATTATCTGTTCCGAAATAACGGAGATGAAACTTTTGATATCACCACAGAGGAAGCAGGATTGTTGGTTGAAATTAACTCTTGGGGTGCTTGTTGGATGGATTGTCAAAACAATGGTTTGGAAGACATTTTTGTGGGAACTACAGGCTTCCTTTTGGGCCCCCAACAAAACAAATTCTACCTGAATAATGGCAATGCGACCTTTACACCGGCCAATAATGCCGTTGGTCTTGCAGGAGATTTTTCACCAAGCTTCGTATGCGCAATTGGCGACATCGATAATGACGGATATTTTGACTTTGCCACCAACAATAACGACCCATTCCCAACTGTGCTTTGGTAAAATCAAAACTCAAGCAATCACTATCTAAGTGCATCCTTCAAAGGAGTGATTGCAAATAGAGACGGCATCGGAACATGGGTCTCATGTTACACTGATGAACAAGTACAAAGCAGGTACACCCATTGCGGGGAAAACATGCTGGGTCAAAATTCAAGCAAAGAAATCTTTGGATTGGGGAATACAGCCGTAGTTGACTCTTTGCGTATCGAATGGAATTCTGGAACCATCGATATCTATTATGATCTCGATGTTGACCAACATTACTTCTTTGTGGAAGGCGGAACATTTTGTGTTGGCCAGCCTTGTACCTGCCCCGCTGATTTCACCTGGGATTATTTTGTGTCCACGGCAGATCTTTTGATTTTTCTATCGGGGTACGGATGTGAGAGTGGATGCACCATTGATCTAAATGGAGACGACACCACAAATGTGTCTGATTTGCTGCTATTTCTAGCTGCGCACGGCTCTCCTTGTGGGTAGATTGGCGGGAAAAATTACTCAGGCAGGATTACTTTTCCATTCCATTTTTTGATTCCACCCATCTAATTGAAGGTGTTCTGAACCCCCATTTCATCCATAATTTGACAAACACGCATCCTCCTGAGACCACTTTGGCAATAGACGTAATAATTTGCGTCTTTGTCCAGTTTTTTGCCTGCTCAATAAAGCCATCTTCATTCATCATATCAATATTCAGCGTATTTGGAATAACTCCAGCCTCCCATTCAATTGAAGTACGAGAGTCAATGATTACAGCTTTTGGGTCTTCAGCAATGCGCTTTTTCCATTCTTCGTTGCTGATGTTTTTCCAAGACGGGTAGTGGATGTGTGCGTCTTTTCAAAATCGCCGATTTACATGGCAGATATTCATCAAGATCAGAATTTGTTGGGGTTTGATGGTGGTTTTCCAAGCAGGGCTCAATGTAGGCGCATAAAAAAAGGAGCGCACCGCGCTCCTTTTAATTACCATTAACCAAGTTATTGGGAAGGGAGAACCACCTCACCATCCCATTTCTGTATTCCTCCTAAAAGGTTGTAGGTTTTCTGAATCCCTAGTTGTCCCAATATCTGACAAGCATTCATGCTCCGCATACCACTTCGGCAGTAAACGTAATAATGCTTGTTCTTATCTAGTGATCTGGCTGCTTCCATAAAAGAGTGAGTGCTAAGCACATCTATCTGCTGGGCATGAGGTATGATTCCATCATTCCATTCTACGGGGGTTCGTACATCCAAAATCACAGCATTTTCATCAGCTGCAATTTTTTCTTTCCACTGAAGGTTATTTACGTGTTCCATGTAATTCTTATTTCAATGTTGAGGGACACACATAATCCGTTACAGGAATTCCAGCTTCTTGAATGGCTTTCATTCCACCTGCCACGTCAATCATGTTATGAATGCCACGACTTTTCAAAATAGAAGCGGCGATGATCGAACGATATCCTCCTGCACAATGCACATAAAATGGCTTGTCCGAAGGAAATTCAGCAAGATGGTCGTTTAGGAAATCGAGTGGAGTATTGCTTGCATCTTCCACGTGCTCTGCGCTCCATTCTCCGTTTTTCCGGACATCAAATACAGGAACCTTATTCTTCAAGGCTTCTTTGAATGTTTCAGCAGTGACGGAAGTCACAGTGTCATACTCCATCGCTTCTTTTTTCCACGCTTCGAAACCACCCTTTAGATAACCAATGGTGTGGTCAAACCCTACGCGTGATAAGCGGAGGATAGCTTCTTCCTCGCGCCCTTGTGGCGCAACCAAAAGAATAGTCTGTTTTACATCTCCGATCAAAGCACCAACCCAAGGGGCAAAATTTCCATCCAGGCCAATAAAGATCGAACGTGGCAGATGTCCTATAGCGAAATCTAGTTCACTCCGCACATCCATCACAATGGCACCCGTTTCATTGGCTGCAGTTTCGAATTCTTTTGGGCTAAGGGCGTGAGTACCTCGCTTCATTACATCAGCGATGTCTTCATAACCCTCTTTGTTCATCTGAACATTCAGCGGGAAA
The DNA here is from genome assembly GCA_964553485.1 of uncultured Comamonadaceae bacterium. Classification (GTDB taxonomy): domain Bacteria; phylum Bacteroidota; class Bacteroidia; order Flavobacteriales_D; family Sanyastnellaceae; genus CAZKMC01. The sequence goes on along the minus strand of CAZKMC010000014.1, from coordinate 11,219 downwards.
TAGGCAGGAGGTGGCAAAAGTCCGTCTGTAACTTCTTTCACAAACTCAGCTTTGGTCATGTCTGCGCGCAAAGCATAATTGTTCTTCTTTTGTCCGCCAATGGTGCCTACTGTTTCCTTGCTCAAATTCTTGCCGCAAGCAGAGCCAGCACCGTGTGCAGGATATACCAATACATCATCCGCCAATGGCATCACCTTGTTCCGAAGGCTGTCAAACAAAGTCTCAGCAAGTTGTTCCTGAGTCAAATGAGCCGCCTTCTGCGCCAGATCTGGTCTTCCAACATCGCCTAAGAAAAGAGTATCACCACTGAATAAAGCGTGGTCATTCCCATTCTCATCTATCAGAAGATAGCAGGTGCTTTCCATGGTATGTCCAGGAGTGTGAAGCACTTTAATGGTCACCTCACCCAATTTAAATTCTTGTCCGTCTGTAGCGATAGTTGCATCAAACGTAGGGTTCGCCAAGGGGCCAAAGATGATTGGGGCACCGGTTTTCTTCGCGAGTGTCACGTGTCCGCTCACAAAATCCGCATGGAAGTGTGTCTCGAAAATATACTTGATCTTACCACCATCAGCTTCCGCTCTATGGATATAAGGATCAACTTCACGTAAAGGGTCAATAATTGCCACTTCTCCTTTGCTTTCGATGTAATAAGCGCCTTGCGCCAAACATCCTGTATATATCTGTTCTATTCTCATAATACTTCTACTTTCAAAATCTATACGAAATTAAGGGATAAACTTGAAGCACGGGGTAACAATGGTTACAGAGTGCGAAGCACTCGTAGGGCCGGATCCCATCCGGCCGTGCTGCCGAATACCGCGATTCAATATGGTTGGGCCGGATACATTAATTCTGAATTACAAATCCCGAATGGGTGGTTGATTGTTATGATGGAAATGTAGAATGAAATTGGTTCGCCCCGCTGGGGCTTTGGTTTGTTGAGTGTGTTTTTATACCCTGGCCTCCCGCTCGGGGCTAGCAGGAGGCCGCCCGTACCGGGCTTTTTGGTCTTTGTTGATTTGAATTAATGACGTTCAACATTGAACATTGAACATTGAACCTTCGACCTTGAACCCCGAGTCCGTATAATTATTAGCTATTTATCAGATCCCACCAACTTCTTTCAGGATGATATAAACGCCCATCACAAGGACAAACCAACCAAAACCGGTTTTAAGTTTTTTGCCATCGATGAACTTGTTCAACCACGTGCCGATGAAGATACCCACTACAGAAAAGGAAGTAAAAGACAGCAAGAAGGTCCAGTCGATTTCCAGATTTTCCACGTCACCAATGAATCCTATCAAGGACTTGATTGCAATGATAAGCAGAGAAGTTGCCACAGCTTTTTTCATAGGAAGCTTGGCCAACAATACCAATGCTGGGATGATCAAAAATCCTCCACCAGCACCAACTAAACCAGTTAAAATACCCACCACAAATCCTTCGATAAGGATCATAGGGTAATTGAATTTCACGGGACCTTCATCTTCTGTTTTTGGCTTGCCTTTGCGAATCATTGAAACGGAAGCAAGCAGCATGATGATGGCAAACAACATCATGATCCCGATGTTTTTGGTCACCATAAAATCACCCACAATGAACATTTCATCAGGAATGGCGGGGACAAGAAATTTTCTAGTGAGATAGACAGCAATGAAAGCCGGAGCGGCAAAAACCAAAGCTGTTTTGAAGTCTACAAGACCGTTTCGCATGTTTTTCAATGCACCTACTAGCGCTGAAACTCCTACCACAAACAAGGAATACGCAGTGGCCATCACTGGATTGATGGACAGCATGTATACCAACACGGGTACAGTAAGAATGGAACCTCCACCGCCAATGAGTCCTAGAACGAGACCAATAATCAACGCTCCAACAAATCCTAAAAGTTCAACCAATTCCATGAAGTGTGCTGTTAATGAGGCACAAATGTACTGGGCTCAGCTGTTTACTGAAGTAACATTCGTTACACTAGATCTTATAAGTCAATAACCTGAATATGATTGCGTTGCAAAGCAATTTGGCCTTTGTTCTCAAGGGTCTTGAGCAACCTGGATATCACTACACGAGAGGTGTGCAGCTCGTAGGCAATTTCCTGATGCGTGGTATGAATGACATCGTTACTGGTTACCTTGGCCTTGTCGCGCAAGTACTTCAACAGACGTTCGTCCATCTTCATAAATGCCACACTGTCAATGGTTTCAAGTAATTCCATCAAACGGTTGTGGTAGCTATCAAACACAAAATTTCTCCAGCTTTTGTACTTCACAATCCACTCTTCCATCTTCTCAATCGGCACCATAATGAGTTTGGTGTTGGTTTCAGCAACAGCTCTGATCTGACTTTTCGTAGCACCCAAACAACAGTTGAGAGTAATGGCGCAAGTGTCGCCGCGTTCTAGGAAATAGAGTAACAATTCATCCCCTTTTGGATCGTCTCTCAGAATCTTAATCACCCCATGGATCAACAAGGGCATCGATTTCACATACTGTCCAATTTCTATCAAATGATATCCTTCCGGTATCTCTTTGAAAGACCCCACCCTGCTTATTTCCTGAAGCAATTCCTCTTCAAATAGATGTCCGTAATTGTCTTTCAGTTCCTGAATCATAGGGGCAAGTTAGCGGTAATAATAATGCGTCGAACTGACTTTCGTCAGTGGCATTAGTGAGGAAGTTTGTCCTTAATGACCCCATAAAAGAAGGTGCCAAGCAGGGCAAAAATCACCACCGTGATGACTGATAAATAACCCGCACCTATGAGGGTGAACATGGGTCCGGGACAAGCGCCTGTAAGTGCCCAGCCGAGACCAAAGATGATTCCGCCAAATAAATAGCGTGGAACACTTTTGTTCTTTGGGTGTATATTGATTTGCTCGCCGCTAAAAGCCTTCACCTGCTTACGTTTGATCCATTGTGTCATCACAATTCCAAGCGCCAGCGCAGAACCAATAATGCCATACATGTGAAATGATTTGAACTGGAACATCTCGTAAATCCGAAACCAGCTCGAGGCCTCAGATTTATACATCGTAATGCCAAAAAGTAGTCCAACCAATAAATATCCTAGAGTTCTCAATGTTGTCTTTTTTAGTGTGTTAATTTTTTTGGGCCACAGCCCGAGGAAGTTTGTTTTCAACTCCTCTCAAACCTAGTGGCAATGGGTGCATCCTTAGAATATCAAAGGAAACAGCAAGTGTACCATCACAAGTCCACCTATGAAAAATCCAATGGTGGCTATCAGTGAGGGGAGTTGCAGATTACTTAACCCGGAAATTGCATGTCCACTGGTACATCCGCCGGCATAACGCGTTCCAAACCCAACCAGAAATCCGCCTAACGCCAAAAGGATAAAAGTCTTGGGGTCAAAAAGATTTTCTAAATCAAAAAGTTCATGGGGCAAATAGGCACTTCCAGCACTAGCAAAGCCCAAGTCATGAAGTTGTTCAACCACATCTGGATTGATGTCTACAGACTCTGCTGCCTCATTGGATAAATAATGAGCTCCAATATAGCCACCGCCTATAGCACCTACTACAACCATTAGGTTCCACAGATGCTCCTTCCAGTTGATGTCGAAAAATTCATTTGCTTTTCCCGCACCACACATGGTACAAATGGTTCGGAGGTTAGACGACATACCAAAATTCTTGCCCATCATCAGGAGCAAGAACATGACTAAAGCAATCATTGGCCCTGATACATACCAAGGCCAGGGGTTCATTATATATTCCATGAGTTAGTTTTAATTATAAAGATGAAGATAGGGAATTGAGTTGTGTGTCGTGAGTCTTGAGTCGTGAGTCTTGAGTAGTTTGAGTGTGAGTGTGTTTACCACAAGGTCGCCCGCGAGACCTCCCGATTAATTATTAGCTATTAACTACTAATTATTAGTTATTAATCAAACGTTCTCTCCTTTCATCATCTTGTTCCAGTAAAGATACGGGAGCATATATTTCTTCAGAATCCACAAACGCCAGTGTTCCTTGGAGGAATCTTTAATCAGCAATTGCTTCAACTTAGGATCTGGGGTAAAGTTATTTTGGTAGTCGAATTCGGCTAATACCATTTTGCCGTAGTCCGTAACCAGTGGACAAGAAGAATAACCGTTATACGACATCGTACCAATTTTGCTGTGTTCCATCAAGATGAAGATGTTGTCAATCACCACAGGAACTTGCTTTCGGATAGCCGCGCCAGTTTTAGCTGTTGGCAATGCTGCTGCATCACCAATTCCGAATATGTTTGGGAACTTTTTGTGCTGCATAGTGTGGATGTCCACATCCAGCCATCCACCTTCGCTGACAAGGTTAGAATAACGCACAAAATCCGGAGCTACTGAAGGGGGCGCTGTGTGGAGCATGTCGTAGTGAATGCCTACCAGCCCGTTTTCTTCGTCAACCTGAATATCTTGTTTGTTGTAGTCGCGGGCATTGTCTCCAAGCTTGTACCAAGCAATTTGTTTTTCCGCATCTACTTTGACCAGTTGATGGCCGTAACGTACATAGATGTCTTTTTTGTCAATCACCTCAGTAAGTGTTTTTGCAATGGGTTTCACACCAAAGATGACACCTCCCGGAGTGGCAAATACTACTTTGCTGTTCTTGCGGACATTTCTTTTTCGGAAAAAACTATCTGCCAGGTACATGATTTTTTGTGGTGCTCCACCACACTTAATAGGGGTAGTTGGCATGGTAAATAAAGCTGTTCCACCTTTGAAATTATTGAGCACTTTATTCACATGAATCGGGTCTGTGTATACACTACAGACAATCCCTTTGTCCATGGCTTCGCCTAGTCCTTCAACAAGAGAATAATCGTATGTTAGACCGGGACTGAGCACCATGTACTTGTAGGAATAGGTATTCCCAAGAGCGGTAGTGAGAGCATTTTCCTCGGGCTTTAGCCCAATAACCCTATCCTTAATCCACCTAGCCTTTTTTGGCATGACAGAAGCCATTGGACGCGCCGTTTTTTTGTAATCATAGTCTCCAGCCCCAACCAATGTCCATGCGGGTTGATAATAATGGGTGTCTGAAGGTTCAATGATAGCGATGTTCAAAGAAGGCTTGGCCTTCAGCATTTGGCTAGCGGTCATAATTCCGCCTGTGCCACCGCCAATTACAATAATATCAAATGATGTGCTCATGGGAAAGAGTTTGGGTGCAAGTTAGAAGACAAGCTCAGGCCAGGGGGTAACCAATGTTACATACCGACCTGAACTTAATCAGTTTTGATCTTTTGTTTTACATGTGCTAATTCCAAATAAAGCGTACAAAGGACAAAATCCGATGAAACTAGTGAGAAGGAAGATTCCGCCTAAAGCAAGAAGTATGAAGGCAAACATGCCACCTATGATTTGGATGTAAAATAGTAGTCCGATTAGGACCACGATTAGCAAGCGAATAATACGATCGGCCAAAGCCATGTTCTTTTTCATTTTGTTGAGATTTAGTAAATGAAAAACTGAACAAGTTTTACTAGTCCGTAGGCAATTCCCAAGCAGAGAATACACACTCCAGCCATTTTCAACACCTTGTTTTTCATACATCTAAGCTAGGTGTGAAAGGTGAGTCTATACGTTACATTTGTTGCAGATAGGAAGGGTGATTTGAACCTTTTGATGGTTTAATGATTTCTAGTTAGAGTATTTGGTTGTAACAATTGTTACGGTTTAGATGAAGATGTGACGCTAACTTGCAGAGGTTAAAATATTCACGGAATGGAAAAATATTTCATAGCGTTTTGGGAATCCCTGATTGGTACAATGAACTGGACATGGGATTCAATCTTGTTTCAAGTGCCTTGGTACACCAATTATTTTTGGGGACTCATCATCATTTCATTGGCTGTCTGGTCATTGGAAATCATGTTTCCGTGGCGTAAAAACCAGTCTATTACTAGAAAAGATTTTTGGTTGGATGGATTTTACATGTTCTTCAATTTTTTCCTTTTCGCCATTTCCATCAGCGGATTCTATAAAATTCTTGAGCTGTTTTCCGGGGAATTTGGAATTTCCACTTTGAGCCTGTCTTTGATTGATATTTCGGCATACCCAGGATGGCTGCAATTGGTGGTTTTCTTCATTGTGTTGGATTTTGTCCAATGGGTTACGCATGTGGGCTTACACAAATTCCCTCTTTTGTGGCGCTTCCACAAAGTGCATCACAGTGTGAAGGAGATGGGTTTTGCGGCACATTTGCGCTACCATTGGATGGAGAATATTTTCTACAAGCCTTTGAAAACATTGGGTGTTATGGTCTTGGGGGGATTTGAACCAGAGCAGGCCTACATTGTGCATTTCTTTGCCATCACAATTGGACACTTGAACCATTCGAACGTGAAGATCACTTGGGGTCCGTTGAAGTACATCTTGAACAACCCCGTAATGCACCTCTACCACCACGCGATGGAATTACCCAAAGGATCATTTGGAGTAAATTTTGGCATCAGCCTCAGTTTGTGGGATTATATCTTCCGCACCAATCACATCCCCGAAGACAGTGGCACCATCGAATTAGGTTTCCCCGGAGATGAGGATTTTCCTCAGGATTTTCTTGGACAGAATACATACGGGTTTGGTAAAGGTCAGTCTTGAGTGTGAGTGTGGAGTTTGCGGAAGAGGAAAGTGGAAGGAGTGGAAAGAGAGGAAAATGGATCACCCGCCCTGGCTTTTTGGTCTATGTTCATTTTGTATGTGGTCATCAAATTGAACCTGAGTGCACAGCCCAACGGGCGGTATTCTCATAGCCTCGGTCATGAGGCCGGGGATTAAATAGCATCCTACCGATCAGAGCCCGAATGGGCGTTATTTTGTGTTCAACATTCCCTCAAATTTCACAACCTGATCCCGCTCTAGGCTTTTTGGTCCTGATTTGATTCGGCACAAAAACCTTGAGCATTTAACCTTCATCCTTCAACACCCATTCTTTGAGCCTGGAACTTGCAACCTGGAACAGAATCTATAATGTCCTCTCACCGAACTATTCCACTCCAAAATGCGTCTTATCTTTAAGATAACAAACAACTTTGCAACACTGGAATTGCCATATGCTTCTGGTTCTTGCGCTGAGTCTGCTATGCACCGCCCTCAGCGCCCAGATTTCATTTGTCCCGAATGAGGGTCAATGGGACGATAATGTAGAATTTCGAGCGGAATTCAATGGGGGGGTGCTTTGGGCAGAACAATCAAGCTTGTGTTTTTTACTGCTGAATGAGGACGTCAATGTCTTCAACCATGAAAACCTTCGGGCGGAGGATTTGGATCCTCGGGGACATATGTACCGCATGCGATTTGTGGATGCTCTGCAGGCTACCCATGTGGGTAAAAAACCAGAATCGCATTTTCTCAATTATTACCTCGGGAACGATCATGCTAAATGGGCGCAAGGTGTTTATCCTTTCAAACAGGCCAGCTACGAACATATTTACGAGGGAATTTCCATGCTGCTCTACAGCAAAGGACCCCACATCAAATATGACTTGAAGCTTGAGCCAGGTGCGGATCCTACGAACATTCGAATGGTCTATGAGGGAGCTGAATCGTTAAAAATAAAAGGCAAAAACTTGGTCATTGGCACCAGCCTAGGCCCTGTGATTGAACAAGAACCTTATGCATATCAACTGATTGATGGGAAGTTGGTGGAGGTGGAATGCGAGTTTGTAGTTCAGGGACAAGAAGTCACTTTCGAACTTGGTGACTATGACCCTAATGCGACACTTATCATTGATCCGGAAATCAGTTTCGCTTCTTACATCGGATCGTCTGCATCCAATTTTGGGTTCACAGCGACAGATGACGCAGACGGAAATCTGATTGCCGGCGCATGCGTGTTCCAAGCAGGTTATCCAACCACCCTAGGAGCCATTCAAACCACTTGGGAGTTTATGGTCAATGGCTACTGCGACATAGCCGTTTCGAAGTTTTCTGCAGATGGCTCCCAATTGCTTTACTCAACTTACATGGGTGGTTCCGGATTGGAAATGCCGCACAGTATCATTACCGATAGCAATGGTGATTATATAGTTATGGGAACCACGGGTTCTGGTAATTTCCCCACCACATTTGGGTCGTATCAACCAAGTTTGAACGGCGGCCCACCTTTTAGTTTTAGCTCATTTTTTGTCAATGCCAGTCACCAAGAAGGCTGTGATTTTTTTGTCGCCAAATTCAATGGCGACGATTCAGGTCTAATGGCCAGTACGTTTGTTGGGGGTTACGGAACCGATGGCCTCAATGTGGCCGACAAGCTGTTTTACAACTACGGCGACAGCTTCCGGGGAGAAGTCATTGTGGACGACCAAGACCGGATCATTGTAGCTTCCAATACACAGAGTTCTGAATTCCCGATGGTTGGCAATCAACCACAAAGCAGTTTGGGTGGAGGGTCAGACGGAATTGTTTTCAGGATGAGCGCTGACTTGAGCACCCTTCAGTGGAGCTCATATTTAGGAGGAATCAATGACGATGCGGCATACAGCGTACAAACAGACAGCAACGGAATACTCTATGTGTGCGGCGGGGCCAAGTCTGTGGACTTTCCTGTAGCTGACGGATATGACACTTCTCACAACGGCGATGTAGATGCTTTTTTGGTGAAGATCAACACCACTAGCGGCGATATTGAAGCAGGGACATTCCTCGGTACCAACGACTATGACCAGGCGTATTTTGTGCAATTGGACTTGCAAGAAGAGGTGTACATCATTGGACAAACTACTGGAGATTTTCCTATCAATGGGTCCGTGTATAGCAATGCCGGCTCGGGACAATTCTTAGCCAAGTTCAACAACGATCTGAACGACCTGATCTGGAGCACCACCATTGGAACTGGCAGCGGCGAAGTAGATGTGAGTCCCACCGCATTTTTGGTGAGCGACTGCGATCAGATTTATTGGAGTGGGTGGGGAGGTCTTACCAATTCTGCCAATTCTAACTATGCCTTTTGGAGCACCACGCAAGGGCTTCCAATTACCTCAGATGCCTATCAAAACGATACCGATGGTAGTGATTTTTATCTCTGCGTACTTTCTCCAGATGCGGCAAGCTTGGACTATGCCACCTATTTTGGAGGAGACATCAGTCGAGAACACGTAGATGGAGGGACTTCAAAATTCGATAAGGACGGTTCTGTCTACCAGGCGGTGTGTGCGGGTTGTGGGGGTAATGATGATTTTCCTTCAACTCCCGGATCATGGAGCACAGACAACGGAAGTTCCAATTGCAACTTGGGGGTCTTCAAGTTTGACCTCGCAAGCATCAATGCCGAGATACAAATTGATGGTCCCACCGAAGTCTGCGAAGGAGAACCAGCTCAATTTCTGAATTACACCACTGGAGGTTCAGAATTTCAATGGTTCTTTGGAGATGGCACAAGTTCTACTGCCTTTGAACCCGAACATATTTTCGAATCAGACGGAACCTTTCAGATCATGTTGGTGGCGATGGATGAAAACGATTGTTTGAGTTCCGATACTGCCTATATCGAGATCACTGTCTTGACGGGGGTGAGTCCCCAAATTGAAGAAGTTGAACCAATTTGTAATGGAGCGTCTGTCCAGCTTTTTGGCTCTGGAAGTGAGAACTTATTTTGGTTGCCAGACCCTACTTTGAGTGCTACAGACATGGCTAATCCTGTGGCGACACCAAATCAAACTACCACGTACTATTTGGTAGACTTCAATGCATGCGAAACCGACACTGTCAGCATCACGGTCACCTTTGTGATTCCAGAAACGGATGTCACGGATGACACTGTGATCTGCATTGGACAAAGCACAACTTTGACCGCATCCGGAGGTGTAGATTACGTGTGGTCTCCTGTGACTGGACTGGCCAGTCCCGGAAACGCCACCACCACTGCAGCACCAGAAGAAACTACCACTTACACTGTGACGATCACCACGGAAGACGGATGTGTAGTGGAAGAAAGCACCACCATTACTGTGGAAACAGATCCACCGGGAGGAACAGTGTATCCCACTGTTAATTTATGCATCGGTTTGAGTGCTCAATTGCAAGCGGCCAACGGATTCAGTTGGGAATGGTCGCCGACAAGCACCTTGGACAATCCTTTTGTGCAATTCCCAATGGCTTCTCCCTTGCAAACCACATTGTACACCGTGGTGGTGACCAATGCGTGCGGTACTGGAGAGGATGAGGTGACCGTGGAAGTGATTGTGCCTGAGGTATTTGCCGGAAACAACGGAACCATCTGCCTCAATGAGTGGCACCCTGTATGGGCTGAAGGAGCGGAAAGCTATGCCTGGGTTCCGGCTCTTTGGGTCCAGAATTGGACCGGCAGCGAGACCTTTGTTTCGCCGCCTGAAAACACCACGTTCACCGTATACGGAACAGATGAATTTGGATGCGTGGCGACTGCTCAGGTTGATGTAAATGTATTGCCCTTGCCTTATGTAGATGCAGGTCCCGATCAAGTAGTAGAATGGTTAGACCCCACAAATTTATACGGCACCTCAGACGAACCTGATTTCTGGTGGTCGGAAACGGATGAACTCTCTTGCACAGACTGCCTCAATCCGCAGATCTTTCCGGAGGCTTCCGGGTGGTATGTGCTGAATGCCGTGGATGCCAATGGGTGCGTGAATCGGGATTCGGTATTTGTTGAAGTATTTATGCCCGTGTATGTCCCCAACACATTCACGCCAGATGGAGACGGTCTGAACGACGTGTTCAAGGCATATGGAGAAAATTTACAGAATTTCAGAATGGAAATCCGCAACCGTTGGGGAGATCTGATCTTCGAAAGCAACGATCCTGATCATGTCTGGAATGGGTCTGTGGACGGTGGTGAATACCTTGTTCAAATCGACACCTACCTATGGACCATCTGGTTTGATTCAATAGAGGGCAGAACCAAGTTAGTAGGGCATGTGACGGTGCTTCGATAATGGTTGAGGGTCTTTGACACGAGTCACAGACTCGCGCCAGCGAGAAATTGGTAGGGCCGGATATATCTGGCCGTTTTGCCGTTTATGAGAAAAGTGTTTTGGATACATCCGGCCGTTACGTCGTGTAAGGGGAAATATTTCTAATTGGCCAACGGTCATGATTGTTGGAAAGATCGCGAATGTTCGTTTTGGGAATTGTTGAATGCAAGTGGTCCGCCCCGATGGGGCTTGGATCTCTTGGGGCGTGTATTTTACCCCGAGCTCCCGCTCGGGGCTATGGATAGATCGCCCCGATGGGGCTTA
>CAZKMC010000013.1:11920-21949 GCA_964553485.1 uncultured Comamonadaceae bacterium | reverse complement strand
GCCAGAGTAATCCTGTTTCAACATCACTAGGAGTAGTACTTTCTGTCCATGCACCACTTCCAATTGTCCTGCTAACCATATTCAATCCAGTTTCACCCGTGTGAGTGATACTGAACTCCTTTTCTGAGGTGTGGAATATAGAAGGCCAACCTACACGAACGCTTTCTAACCGCTCATAAGGCTCTTCACCCCAGTTGCCGTCATTTCCAAAATTATACCCTGTTCCGCGATCTGCGAAAGGAGAAGCTAAAAGGCTCATCGTCCATCCTGCTGAGACGTCTGTTCCAGTGCGGGCAAGTCGGTTTTGAACTGCCGCGTTGGATTGAAGATCATACTCTGAAAGACCAATAACTTCATGCGCCGCCATTGCAGACCTGAGTTCGGCGGGACGATTGTCAAATCCAGTTCTGTTGCTTTCAGAAACTTGTTCGTTTCCAATGAATTGCTTCACCGGCATTTTTGCAGAAACAAGTTTATCTGCAGGAACCTGAGGAATAATTTGCGCTTGCCCAAGAGAAAAGACAAACAGTCCAAAAAGTGATAAGTAGAGTTTTTTCATAATCAATATTGTTTTGGTTCTGGTTTTATAAGGAATGCTCAATTTACTAGAATAGATTCAAAGTTGAAACTGTTCTTTTCAATTCATAGATCCAAAGACACGTTGTAAAAGATCAGTTACCCTAGCAGCAGGGTTTTGTCGGATTTTCGACTCTTCCTCAGCTATGTGAACGAACAATCCAGAAATGGCTCGTTCTGTAATGTAGGCTTCTAAATCAGCGTTGATTGGTTCGGCGCCAGTCAAAATGGTAGTTGTGTTGTATTTGCTAACCAATGGCTCCCAATATTGAGTCAGCTTCACTTCATTGATAGCAGCATCAACTTTTGGAGCAAATAGTGCGGTTAAATTGGCCGTCGTTTTTTTCTTAAGATAATTCGTTGCTGCTTCATCACCGCCCTTTAAAATTCCAAAAGCGTCTTCAATGGTCATACTTGTAATTGCTTCCAGAAAAATTGGAGCAGCTTCTTTGGCTGCCTCTTCAGCTGCCCGATTCAAAGTCATTTCAAATTGCTCTACTTGTGAACTTAACCCGAAGTCCAAAGCAGTTTGTTTCACTTTTATTGCTTCTTCAGGAAAGGGAATGTAGAGCATCTGGTTTTTGTAGAAGCCATCAGTCTGAGATGCTTTATTTCCAGCAACTTCAGCACCTATTGCCAATGCTTGCTTAAGGCCCTTTGCTACCTCTTCAAGGCTCAAAACATTAGAAGTAGTCGGATCAGAAAGTAAGACGTCAGTAATGTCTTTGAAAGTTGTCTCTGAACACGAGGTAAGAACAAATGTGAGCGAAAATAGCAGTAGATATTTCATAATTGGAATTTTCGTTAAAACTAAAGATTCTTTAGCCTAATATGTCTTGTTAGATAAAGTTCGTAATCAAATATTCGGCCGATATTTGTCGCCCATTCTATTCCATTATGACAGCAGATATTATCACAATTGGAGATGAGTTACTTATTGGGCAAACTACCGATACCAATTCAGCATGGATAGGAGAGGAGTTGAGTAAAAATGGCATCGCCGTGCGTCAAATCACTTCTGTGTCAGACAATGAAGCACACATCATAGAAGCTTTAAATTTGGCTTTACTGAAATCGCAGGTAGTTCTCATTACCGGTGGGCTTGGACCAACCAAAGATGACATCACAAAACACACCCTTTGCAAATATTTCAATACCTCGCTGGAAATAAATCAAGCGGTTTTAGAGAGAATAGAAGCTTACTTTTCATCAAAAGGAATTGAAATTCTTGAAGTAAACAGGCAACAGGCAGCGCTACCCAAGACGGCCATGGCTCTTGAGAATAAATTAGGAACGGCCTCGGGGATGTGGTTCGAAAAAGAAGGAAGAATCATTGTTTCGATGCCTGGAGTCCCCTACGAAATGAAATACATCATGTCGAGTGAGGTAATTCCTAGACTGGTCAGTTTTTTTCAGCCAGAAGAAATTCTTCATCATACGGTGCTAACACAAGGATTGGGTGAATCAAAAATTGCTGAAATAATAGAAGATTGGGAGTTTGGCCTGTCGGCCGAGGAGATTAAGCTTGCGTATCTTCCATCTCCAGGGTTGGTGAAATTGAGACTCTCTACCCAAGGAGCAAATAAAAACGAACTTGAAGTAAAGATTGCCAATAAAGTAGCCCAACTTAAAGAACTCCTCCCAGGATTAATTTTCGGTGAGAACAAAGACACACTTCAATCAATAGTTGGAAAATTATTGATTGAAGCCAACCAAACCGTTTCAACGGCAGAAAGCTGTACAGGAGGAGCAATTGCTTCAGCCCTTACTAGTATTGCGGGGTCTTCCACCTATTTTAAAGGAGGATTTGTTGCCTACAGCATTGAAGCTAAAACCAATCAATTGAAGATACCTCAAGACGATCTGATTGCTCACGGGGCAGTTAGCAAGGAAACAGCAGAAGCAATGGCCATCAATGCGGCTTTACAATTCAATTCAACTTATGCCTTGGCAACAACTGGCCTTGTTGGGCCCGATGGGGATATTTCAGACACTCCGGTGGGTACAATATGGATTGCCGTGGCTGGGCCTTTAGGCGTCAAAAGCAAGATGTTTTCATTTGGTGCTGATAGGAAACGGAATATATTGAGAACTACTCGTTCTGGATTAGAAATGCTTCGGAGATATATTTTGGAGGAGACGGTTTGATTTATCATAGAAAAAGTTGTTTCTTTGCACTCCGAATTTTGTATCAACCGAAAATAAAAGTACGATGGCTCGAGTGTGTCAACTTACAGGAAAGCGAATGATGGTAGGAAACAATGTTTCCCACTCAAAAAGAAGAACAAAGCGTCGCTTCTATCCGAATTTGATCCGTAAGAAATTTTATATTCCAGAAGAAGACAACTGGATTACTCTGAAAATTTCAACTTCAGCTTTAAGAACTATCAATAAAATTGGTATTCAAGAAGCCATAAAGCGATCTAAGGAAAGTGGTGCTTTTACAGGCTAAAAAAAGCTAATAAACGATATTATAAAGCGCCCTTCTGGCGCTTTTTTTTTGTCCTTTGTCCTCCTGGCCCTTATTTTTGAATCACTTCAGAAAATCCTGAAAAGGCCAAAACTTGGTTCGCAACCCATTTGACAATCCATATGAAGCCATTTCCACACATTTTGGCGTGCATTCTGCATGCTTCTTAATGGTTGGGAAGCAGATCAAGACCAAAACCACCCAAGTAGCCTTTAAATTCTTTCAAATGCAATATTTCGCATAATTCTGACAACCAGTTATAGCAAACATTAAAACCAAATGTATGCAAGCTGCAAATTCAGATTATTGGAAAAAGATTACCGACAAAGAATTTACATTGAAACTCATTGAATTTTTTGAGCGAAATGATCCTGAGGCAATTCGAGCAGTCCCTAAAATCGGGAAGAATTTCAGCGACAGAAAATAGGAGGTGTTTACTCAATTAACTCAGAGATATGCAGTTGAAAAGAGAAAACCAGGTACTTATTTGAGTTTGGTTCAAGGGCCTCCTATGGGAGCTAATTCAGGGGGATGCCTATATAATTAGTGCTTAATGAAGTAATAGATGTGCTTCATGTATTCATTATTCACCATGATCATTCCTGCTTCGGAATTCCACCAGGAGTCTTCATTGTATTGTTGACTTGGTGCACCGAAATAGCCAATTTCAATACTGCTTCCAGTAAATCTCTTTTCGAAGACTTTTTTGACTCTTTTCAAATGATGTTTGCTGCTTAGGACACCGATTGAAGCTAATTGGTTTGACTTGGCGTATTCAAATATTTCGTTCGCTTCTTCCAACGTGCTTGTTGACTTCCCTAATGCATGCACAGATAAGCTGTCAATACCTGATTTTAATAGAAAGTGCTTGGTGATTTCTGCTTCTTCTAAGCTAGTGTCCAAAGCCATTAAGACTGATGGGACATTTCCTCCTGTACACACAATGTTACTGCACATTTGGTTTTCAAAAAAGGACTTAGCAGCCAAACCTCGTTCAAATGAATTACCCCCAAGAACAAACAAAGTTTCACAAGGAGTTTTTGAATCTGGAACTATGAGATAGTTGCCGGCCGCCTGCAATAATTCAATTCGAAATAACCAGGCAAGAAATAAAGTGATTATCATGAAGAAAAAGAGACCGTACCTTTTTTTTCGAAATCGGCTCGACGGTATTTTCATTTGGCTGCTCATACCGTTTAATAAGTCCCGCTTCTCTTTCTCAGCAACCACTCACTTCCTAAGAAGATTAATAAGAGCCAGATCAACCATTTAAGTTCAATTAGGTCTGTGAGCTTGTTGAATTCATAACTGACAGTTACTACTTCATTGTTTTGTGCAATCAGTTGTGATAAGCTATTCATCTCTTTTGGCATCATCATTTCCCCTCCACTTTGATTGGTAAGGGCAAACAACAAACGGTGGTCTGCTGTAACATTGGCTAACTCAATTTGCAATGGGGAAACACTAAACTCGCCGCTTTCTTCGAATGACTTTCCACTTATAATTACTCTAGATTCCCAAGAGTAATTTCCTGGTTGCAGTTGCCCGGCATCAAGCCGATATCTACCCGTATTTTGACTAAAAGCAAATGGGTAACGAGTGCCATCCGTAGAGATGATTGTCAATTCTATTTCCTGGTTTTCCAAAGCCTCATAGTTTGCATCATAAACTTGTGCTTCGAAAAGGACATTTTCATTTTCGAATATGTTTTTTGGTCCAGTGATCTGGAACTGATTTTTATTTTCTCTTGTAGCTAAATATTGTGTCAGCTTTTGAATAAACCCATTGAATTTCTCATGATTCTCGTCTTTCAAATATTGAACCATCCGCCACCTCCAGATTCCCTCTCCACCCAGAACCGCCGTTTTAGTTCCTCGGACTGTATTTAACGCTAAAAGGCTGTTAGTGGTCTCTATAATTCCAATGCGCTGGTATAAAACTGAGACAGCGCCAGGACTC
Source organism: uncultured Comamonadaceae bacterium (assembly GCA_964553485.1). Lineage (GTDB taxonomy): Bacteria > Bacteroidota > Bacteroidia > Flavobacteriales_D > Sanyastnellaceae > CAZKMC01. The sequence goes on along the minus strand of CAZKMC010000013.1, from coordinate 16,944 downwards.
GTCTCAAAGTTGCCAAATGGCATTTGTAGAGGAGGAAGGGATTGGAACATCTTTTTACTTTGATCTTCCAATTGAAACGTAGAAAAGCCCTCTGCATAAGTGCCTGAAACATCGTTAAGAGAGCCTTGATAGTTTTTAAGGCTAAAGCCTAAGCTGAGGCTATTAAATGAGTTGAAATTGGTATTTCCCCCTAGGATGAAAAATGTAGAAACCCCAGCATCAATAGCGGATTTAACGAGATTGTTTTCCTTGGTTGAAGAGCCTGGTAGTTGATGAAAAACAACAAGGTCGAATTTAGAAATGTCACCCTTGAATGAGCTGGCAATGGAGGTTTGAACCTCGTAGTTTTCATTATTTCCGATACTTTCCTTAATAGCAGCAACATCCGGATGGGGAGCAGCAGCAAGTACAAGAATTTTTTGTTTACTATCCAAAACATCAAGATAAATGTCTTGTCTATTATTCAGATATGTCACTTCATTGTCCAGGCGACTAACCCTTATGGAGTACTTTTGTAGGCCTGTCTTTTTTGCATCTAGAATAACTGTGAATTGCTTGGTATCATATTCATTTGCTGCAGTGAATGACTCTTGAAAAAGGATATCTCCATTTTTACTCACTTCAAGTGAAATTCGTTCCCCTGAGCAACGTTTTGCTTCAACATCAATTTGAATAGGAAAACGATTGCCAAGATATGCTAGCTTATTATGAGCAACTTCTGCAATCCGCACATCCTTTTGTTCAGTGGTATCACCTAAGGCAATTACATAAATGGGCACGTTCAACTTTTGCTGATCGTATACTGGACTAGACCCTTTATTGTAGATTCCATCAGTCGCAAGAATTATTGCTCCAAGATTCCTGTTACTAAATCTGCTATACAGCTCATTCAGCAATTGTGAAAAATCAGTTTGCTTGTCCTTAAAATCTAAACTATCCATTCCTTCCTTTAATCTTTCACCAAAAGTGTAGGATTTCACTTCATAGTTTTGATTTAAGGAAGAAAGCATATCTGAGACTTCGCTTTGATAAGAAGAGAGAAAATAACTTGAGTCCTTGCTTAGCAATAAGCTCTCAGAATTGTCCTGAGCGAAAACAATGATTGGTGGTTCAAGTTCTTTCTCTGTGGTTCTAATGAGAGGTTTAAGAATTAGAAAAGCCAAGATGAAGAAGGTGGTAAACCTCATGATACCCAGGACTATTCTCAGAATAGCGGGAATATGTCTTGTTAATCGGTCACGTCGATATAACCAAATAGAAAGAAGTGCGGAGCCCACAAAACAAATAAGAAGGGTCCACGAAGGATATTCTAGAATTAATTCCAATGGTTTTAAAGTCTACATGAGCATTCCGCCGTCAACATTGACGACTTGCCCGGTGATATAAGTACTCATGTCGGAAGCAAGGAATACGGCTAAATTGGCCACGTCTTCTGGTTTTCCTCCACGCTTTAGGGGAATGGCATTCCTCCATCCCTGAACAACTGCTTCATCAAGAGCTCCAGTCATTTCTGTTTCGATAAAGCCAGGCGCAATTGCATTGCATCGAATATTCCTAGACCCTAATTCAGCAGCAACTGACTTAGTAAAACCAATGATTCCGGCTTTTGATGCAGCATAGTTAGCTTGTCCGGCATTTCCTTTGACACCAACTACTGAGCTCATATTGATAATAGATCCAGACCTTGCTTTGAGCATAGTTTTCATGACTGCCTTAGTCAAATTGAAACAAGATTTTAGATTGATTTCCATAATCTCGTCCCAGTGCTCTTCACTCATTCGCATGAGTAAATTGTCCCGAGTTATTCCGGCATTGTTAATCAGTATATCAACTGTCCCAAATTCTGAAACCACGTCATTTACCAATATTTGTGCAGCATCAAACTTGGAGGCGTCTGACTTAAATCCTTTGGCAAATCCTCCATTGGCTGTCAATTCTTCCTCAAATGCTCTGGCCTTTTCTTCAGAACTTAAATAGCTGAACGCTACTTTAGCACCATGCTCTATAAAAGCCTGCGCAATTCCCTTTCCTATTCCTCTTGATGCTCCCGTGATTAGCGCAACTTTACCTTCAAGTAATTTCATTCGATGTGATTTTCAGAGAATTTCAAAGATAACCAATTATCCACTGTTGGAATCCAAAAAAAGCCCAATGTCTATAGGATGTCGGCAGCTTCAGCTATAAGCTCAGCGATATCTTTAACTTGAATTTCGCCTTCTTTTTCAAAGTGTTTGACTCCATCGGTCATCATTGTATTGCAAAATGGACAGCCCGTAGCAACAACAGAGGCCTTAGATTCCAGAACATCATCCATCCTCTCAATATTCACTTCTTTATTTCCCTTTTCTGCTTCCTTGAACATTTGCGCGCCACCTGCACCACAACATAATCCGCGTGTTTTGCAGCGTTTCATTTCTACCAATTCTGAGTCTAGATTTTGAAGAACTTCACGCGGGGCTTCATAGACATTGTTTCCTCTCCCTAGATAACAAGGGTCATGGAAGGTAATGCGTTTGCCTTTGAACATCTCGTTGTTTTTCACGGTTAATTTCCCATCAGAAATTAGCTCATTGATAAACTGTGTATGATGCATGACCTCATAATGCCCGCCAAGCTCTGGATATTCGTTCTTGAGTATGTTGAAACAATGAGGGCATCCTGTTACGATTCTTTTGATTCCATAACCATTGAGAACCTGAATATTCTGCATTGCTTGCATCTGGAAAAGAAACTCATTTCCAGCCCTCTTTGCAGGGTCTCCTGTGCATGACTCCTCAGCTCCCAAGACAGCAAACTTAACTTTGCATGCGATGAGAATCTTGGAAATTGCTTTGGTTATTTTTTTTGCTCGGTCATCAAAGCTACCAGCACATCCAACCCAAAACAGGACTTCAGGAAGTTCATTTTTGGCTGCCATTTCAGCCATTGTAGGTATTTGTATGTTCTCTGACATGAGCCCTTCTTAGTCTTGTTCTTTAATCCAATTACCTCTGTCACTTGCCGGAAAAGCCCAAGGGGCACCATTGTTTTCAATGTTATTGAACATTGCGGTGATTGGTTCCGGTGATTTACTTTCTTCCATGATTAGATTTCTCCTCAAGGAAACTATTATACTTAGTGGATCAATGTTAACAGGGCAAGCTTCTACACATGCATTACATGTAGTGCATGCCCAAATTTCTTCTTCCTTAATAAAATCGCCAAGTAGAGTCTTCCCATCAGGTGGAAAGTCACCTTCCTTGTTTATGGATTTACCAACTTCCTCAAGTCGGTCTCTAGTATCCATCATTATTTTACGAGGAGAAAGTAATTTTCCCGTTTGGTTTGCGGGACATTCAGAAGTACATCTCCCACATTCAGTGCAGCTATAAGCATCCAGCAGTTGCTTCCAATTTAGATCCAACACATCTTTAGCCCCAAAAGTTTCGGGAGGACTAACAAGTGCATCTGGAGCGGGAGCAGCATATGGGTCGGCAGTAGGGTCCATCATTAATTGAACTTCTTTGGTCACAGATTCCATATTTGGCATTGCTCCTTTTTCTTTTAGATTAGAGTAATACGTATTTGGGAATGCGAGAAAAATGTGCAAGTGCTTCGAGTAAGGGATATAGGCAAGAAATGCAAGGATGCCTACAATATGAAACCACCACATTCCTCGCTCAATGAAGAATAAAGTCTCAGATGGAAGCCCATCATACATCCAATTCAAGAAAATAGAACTGACAGGAAAAGCACCTGCTTCATGATAATGAGATAAATATTCGGGAATTGCGGAGCCAGAAGAGACGAGTGAAGCTACATGCTGCTGCAATAAATTATCGGTTGCATTCATGCTCAGGAAAGCGAACATCAACAGTATTTCAGTTATGAGAATAATATTGGCGTCACTTTTTGGCCAGGTGGTCATTTCAGCCGAGTGAAAACGCCGAATTTTAATAGCGTTTCGTCTAATCAAAAAGATTACACAAGAAGCAAATACTCCAAATGCAAGAAATTCAAAAGAGCCAATTAACACGTCATAAAATGGACCCGCAACACTAAATACACGGTGAGTTCCAACTATTCCATCAATAATAATTTCGAGGACTTCAATATTAATAATGACAAAACCAGCGTATATAAATATGTGCAGAAAACCTGCAATTGGTCTTACAACCATCTTACTCTGACCTAAGGCAACTTTAGCCATAGTTTTCCATCTCATAGATGGGTTGTCACTTCTGTCCAAAGGTTTTCCCAGAAGGATGTTTCTTCGAATTATCCGAATCCTGTTCGCAAAAAAGAATATGCCTACTACCAGAATGAATATGAAAATCAAGTTTACCATATCACTTACTAAGATCTTTAGACTCAAGTTGTTCGTCAATCATTTCTCTTAGTTTTTCAAGTTCTTTCTTGGAGTACTTTTCTTTTGGCTTTTTTCCAAAGATAGACACATGGACGTATCTCCATGGATTCATATAGAGGTCATTGATCAGGTATTGCAATTCCTGATTGCTTTCCAAAAGTTCAGTGTGAAGACTGTCATTGTTCATTAATTGACCCAATGTTCCTTCTCCATTGTTTACTTTTTCCATTGCTTCGGCAAAGTCACCCATAGCATGGTCAATCTTGGTAACGGTTTTGGCAAAGTTTATTTGAGCCAATGAATCGCTGATGTTACTGAAGTTTACCATGATGTCCGATAAATCTTCATTATGGTCCTTTAGATTTTTTGTAATGGCCTCTACATTTGAGAATATTGAGTTCAGGTTGGTGCGATTTTCGGCCACCGTCAGGTTCAAAGTAAGCGAAGTTTGTTCCAAAGTTTCCATAGTACGCTGAAGACTTTCAAAAGCTAGTGGTAATCCTTTGGTTGCATCAGAATCGAACACTGCATTAAGGTTGGCAAGAATATCGTCTACACCTTTAATTAGCTGATCTGTTTTGTTTTTCAAGGGTTTTAATTCAATTCGCACCGCTTCGGCCAATCCTATTTCAATTTCGCTAATCAAGGTGTCTCCAGGATTAGCGGTAACAGGGCT
>CAZKMC010000013.1:2586-11910 GCA_964553485.1 uncultured Comamonadaceae bacterium | reverse complement strand
TTCTCCAAAAACCAGTTCAATAGCCTTAGATCCAAAAAAGTCAGAACTGATGATTCGGGCTTTAGAATCTGAAGGTATCGCCAAATCATTTTCGTTGATAGTGAAAGCCACCAACAAAGCTCCATTACCGTTGGACATAAAATTGATCTTACTTACTTGACCAACTTTGTAGCCATTGAGGACCACTGGATTTGAAATGGCCAACCCATCCACATTCTTATAAACACTGTAGTAGCTATTCTGTTTTTCAAACAGATTTACACCTTTCAGAAAATTGATTCCAACAATCAAGACGGCAATCCCCAAAACGAAGATTAATCCTATTTTAAATTCTTTGGATACCTTATTCAAAACTAGGTTCTATTTTTTTTGGGCTTGCAGTGCTTTGTGCAATTCAACCCTCTTGTTTTTTTCAAATGCGATCACAAAAGCTCCTGGAAATCCATTTTCTCGAAGATGAATTTGCATTTGCTTAGCTTTTTCATACTCATCAGTGCATCCAACAGCATACTTGTAAACGTCGTTGCTAATATACTCATCCACTTTGGTATGTCCTTGAAAAGATAGATCACCTTCTGGAATTGGCACAGGGCTGCTTAATATCTGGACTTGATATTTGACTTTCCCTTCAATGTTTTCATCAATTATCCCAATCTCCATAAAGGGAGGAAGAGAAAGAGTATGGTCCTTTTCTGACTTAGATCCTTTTTCAAAAGTTTGTTGCTTTTCTTCCTCTGACTTAATAATTTCAACTCCTTCAATCTCAGATTTGTATTCCTTGAACGCTCTGTAGATTGCAGAGGCCATGTAAGTCTTCCCTTCTTCCGAATTTAGGAATACCTCTTCTTCTATGTTTGTTAAAAAACCAAGTTCCACCAACACACTGGGCATGCTGGTGAAGCAGATAACATAATATCCAGCCTGCCTTACACCTCGATCGACTCTTCCAACTCTAGTTCTAAATTGATTTTGGATTCTTTGAGACAAATTCAAACTTTGCTCCAAATAGGCATTTTGGCGAAGGGTAAGCGCAATGTAGGTATCCGGGTCCTTCGGGTCAAAGCCTTCGTAAGTCTCTTGGTAATTCTCTTCCATGTAGATAGAAGCATTTTCCTTCATTGCAACTCGTAATGCTTCATCAGTCCTATGCATACCCATCACATATGTCCCAGATCCCTTTGCAGTTGGTTTTGTAAAGGCATCGCAGTGGATTGAAATGAAAAGATCTGCATTGCTGCCGTTGGCAATATTCACACGGTCCTTAAGGGAGGGAAATGAATCATCATCGCGGGTGTAAACAACTTCGACCTCAGGATAATGTTCCTTAATGTAATTACCTACCAAGAGCGTAACATCCAGTGTAACGTCTTTCTCTGTAGTTTTAAACGTTCCAGTACCTAAGTTGCCGGGGTCCTTTCCTCCATGCCCTGCGTCTAATACAACACGTCGAATCATATGGCGCTCAACAACTTTTGGGGAGAATGCGACCACTGCAAAGAAGGTAAATGCAAGAAAGCCTAAGGCTATGCGTTTATTCTTCACATGTTTACTTTTGACGAACAATTTGGATTCCCCCATCATCTTACTAATATTCCCTAGCTTTGAAGGTCTGGTTTTACTCTATTTACAAATGTAACCTGAACCTTGGTCTAGGGATGTTTAAACTCACTGGAATTTTCCTCCTTATCCTGTTGATAAGCCCTTTTAATTCAAGCTATTCTCAGCGAATTGATTCCATTCCGAATAACGTAATAGGAACAACAAGTCTGCCAACTAGCCTAGATTCCTCAATTACGGACCAAATAATTCCCGACTCCCTCACTGTTCTTCAAAATGATTCAATCAAAGAGGTTATCAATGCCTCTGTGTTTTATAACGCAGAAGATTCAATGGTGTTGGACGTGCGAAACCAAAAAGTTCGACTTTATGGGAATGCGATTATTAGATACGAAAAGCTCGAACTCACTGCAGAATTTGTTGAATATGATTTCAACACCAATACCGCATGTGCTTCAGGATTGCCAGATAGTCTAGGCGTTTTGATAGGTAAACCAAAACTCAATGATGATGGAAGCCAATTCTCTCAGGAGTATTTATGTTACAACTTCAGATCACAAAAAGGATACAGCAAGGTAGCCGTAACTCAGGAAGGAGAAGCAGTCTTTCACGCGGCACTAAGCAAACGTCAGAGTAATGAATGGGTGCATGTTCGAAACGGTAAATTCACAACTTGCGATGCAGAAAACCCACACTACCATTTTCATTTAAGTCGAGCTATCCTGATTCCTGATGATAAAGTTGTGTCTGGACCTCTTTATATGAAAGTGCGAAAAGTTCCTTTGCCTCTGGCATTGCCATTTGGTTGGTTTCCAACCAAAAGAGAAAGCACCCATGGAATAATACTTCCGGGCTATGGCGATGCGAATAATCTTGGTTTTTTCCTCAAAGATGGGGGCTATTATATCCCCTTAGGCCGATATGCAGATACCAGAATATTGGCCGATATTTATTCAAGGGGGAGCTGGGCTCTGAAAAATGCAACTAACTACAAAAAACGTTATCGCTATTCTGGAAATTTTAGTTTGTCTAGATCAGTTATAAAGTCAGGGTTTGAAGAGCTTTCGTCATATTCCAAGGACGTCGAGTTCTTCGTTAGGTGGAGTCACAACCAAGACCAAAAGGCCAAACCAAATTCTCGATTTTCTGCAAATGTGAATCTCGGATCACGAAACAATTTTCGTAATAATCTAAATAGTTCTCAAGAAGAGTATTTGAGCAATACTTTCAATTCCTCTGTGCAATGGACCAAGTCTTTTCCAGGAAAACCTATTAACCTCACCGTAGCCGCCCGGCATTCACAAAACTCCGCAACTGGAAATGTTGATCTCACTCTTCCTTCTGTGAATTTTAACATGAGTAGAGTTTATCTGCCATTGTCGTGGGTAAGAAGCAGTCCCAGTGTCAAAAAGAAATGGTTTGAGCAAATAGGGCTGAGTTATTCTGCAAATTTTGAGAATCTACTCTCTTCATCAAACTCCGATTTAGCGCTGAATCGGACAGATCAATTAACTCGTGAAATGAAAAATGGAATTAAACAGACGGCATCTCTGAGCACTCAACTCAAAACCGGGTTTGTAACGATCACTCCTAATTTTTCTATGAACGAGTATTGGGCTTTTAAGTATTTGACAAAAGAATATGATCCAGAGTCCCAAATGACTCAGGTCGATACACTTTCTGGCTTCAGGTCTGCAAGAGATTGGCGAATGAGCGTGAGTGCTAATACACAGTTCTATGGAATTTTCAATTTCAACTCTAGCAATAAAGTCAAGGCAATCCGACATGTCATTACGCCTAGTATCGGGACCAGCTATACACCATATCTAAATCGTAATACCTTTGGCTTCTTTGGCGAAGATGGGGCATATGACAGCTATTCAGAGTTCGAAGTTGCGCGATTTCAGCCAATTAATACCAATGAAAGTTTCAACCTCAACATGTCATTAGGAAACAATCTCGAGATGAAAATGGCCAATAAAATTGAAGGTGAACCTGATCTAAAAGTGAAAATAATTGAAAGCTTTACTACCTCTGGTAGCTACAATATGATTGCAGACTCGATTAACTTGAGCGACATAAGCATGAGAGGATTTACGACTCTGTTTAAGAAGGTGAACTTAAATGTAAATTCTACTCACAACGCATATGCGAGAAACGAATCGGGACAAGTAGTTGACCGATTTTTATTATCAGAAGAAGGGCGTCTACTTAGGCTAAGAAGAGCAAATGCGGCCTTGGGATTTACCATGAGAAGCAAAAACGAATCAGAGGCTGGAAAATCTGAGAACGCAACAGAACAAGAGTTAGAATATGTGGCATCAAATCCTGATGCATTCGTTGACTTCTCTGTCCCATGGAATCTAACCCTGAGCTACAGCCTTAATTTATCTAGAAACTTTGATGCGCAAACTCAAAACGACACGAGTCTGGTTACGCAATCAATTCTTTTTAATGGCGACTTCACTGTTTTTGAAAAATGGAAAATTGGATTCAACAGCGGGTACGACTTTGTAGCCAAGGATTTTACTCCTACAACGTTAAATCTATATTGGGACTTACATTGTTGGGAGTTTAGTTTCAATTGGATTCCATTTGGTGTGAGGCAGAGTTTCAGTTTACAGTTGAATATCAAATCCTCATTGTTGAAAGACTTGAAACTTCAAGCTCGTGGAGGGCCTAATGGGTTCTTATTCTGACCCGACCAAAGTAATATAGAAAGTTAACAAGCATAAAAATATTGTAATGAAAGAGATAATCTACACATCGAAAGCTCCGAGTCCAATTGGGCCTTATAGTCAGGCAATAAAAATTGGTGGCTTTCTATATTTGAGTGGGCAAATAGCTATTGACGTTGAATCCGGAGAGCTTGTAATGGAATCTGTTAAACAGGAAGCCAAGCAAATCATGAAAAACTTGGAGGCTGTCCTCGAGGCTGGTAACTCTGATTTTTCAAAAGTGATCAAGACATCAATTTTCTTATCAGATATGTCCTTGTTCAACGATGTCAATGAGATTTACGGGGGTTATTTTACTGATCATTTTCCTGCAAGAGAAACTGTGGCCGTTGCAGGATTGCCAAAAGGGGTGAATGTTGAGATTTCGATGATTGCGTCATCAATTTGAACATAATCTCAGTAACTTAGTTAGATCGTAATGATTATCAAAAAGCTTCTATATTATCTCAATCCTCTAAATCTTTTCAAAAAAGAAAAGGTTGACGTCAACTTGCGAATGATGCATGGAATCATTAAGATTTCCATATTGATGTTTGTGGCTTGTCTTGCGTATATGATTGTAAGGTACTTTACTAGGTCTTAGTTAAGTTTCCTTCGTTGATTATCTTTCCACCCTCTATAAGTCAAAGAAATTTCCCAAGCTCCTTTCATCTGTGTTGAGGAATTTAGGGATGAACTGTTGATGTCATAACTTACAAGACAAAGCATGCTTTTCTTGAATTCATAGCCAAGCGTTCCGATGATTGCATCGGCCCATCTATAACCAAGCCCAGCGATTACTTTGCTTGAGGTTTTATTGGTGGTATATCTACTATCACTTCCAATGGTTAAGCCTGCTCTAACATCAACCACTACTTCATAAGATGCATTTTGCTTTTGAAGCATTCCATTAGATCTGATTTCCAAGTTTTCCACTTCTTGACTCCATTCTCCATGAAGGACTTGCTTTAATATGAGCTGATCTTCTTTCGAATCTAAAAAGCCTTGATTTTGGAAAAAGTGTTTTGCTGCGTATCCTATGGTGAATTTGTGATATGCCACATGGGACCACAAGATTCCGATTCCTGCATCTGGATAGCCCCTGCTTTCGTTAAGAAAAGCTTCACCCGTGGGAAGGTTTGGGTCTACACCTGCGCCATTGTATTGTGAATCCCAAAGCAATCCATCAAGATTTAAGCTCCTTTGCACATAGGCCGTCGTGAAACCTGTGGATAATTTGTTGTGCAATCCAATGGATTGATGCCATGCAAGTTGAATTTCTCCTCTCATAGATTTGAGGTTTGATGAGCCAGCTTTGGATTGTAATATCGTGACTCCAATTCCAAAGTGGTTGGGATTACCACGTTTTCGCAAAATTGGCATATCCGCGGATAAGAGGGAAGTGGCAAAAGGAAGCCCAACAGCAGACCATTGATTTCGATGTGTGATTGAAGCTCGGTAGTCTTCTTCAGTTGACCCAGAAATTGCTGGATTCAAATGTCCTGCAGCCATCCAGTAATGGCTCAAATGAGCATCTTGTCCCTTCATTGTGGAAGAAACACAGGTTAAGATGCACAAGGCTAATATGAAGCGAAGCAATTTCATCTTATAAGCGTGACGTTTCCATATAGATTTTCTCTAAGCCCGTCAATCATCAAGGCATCCAACTGATATACATAGACACCTGATGGTGAGTTGTTGCCATGAAGGTTGCCGTCCCAACCAACGTCAGGGTTTGTAGTCCTAAATACCAGTTGTCCCCATTGATTGAAAACCAAAAACTCAATACTCTGAATACCCTGTCCCCTAACGAATAGATAGTCATTGCTTCCATCGTTATTTGGGGAGAAAATATCGGGGATAAACAAACGTGTCGGATCTAGAATACAGATATCCACAGCAAAAGTATCTGTGCAATTTCCTTCATTTTCAATGGTCAAACTCACGGTGTACCCTCCTGCAACCTCATATTCAATAGAAGGATTTGAGCCGCCATATGCCGTGGATTCACCATTTCCAAAATCCCATGTTCCACTTTGACCATATTGACTTAGATCTATGAATGTGACTGGTTGAGATGTCCAAGGAATGCAATCAATATTTGGATTTGGGCTAAAAAGAGCTGTTACAGGCGTGTAACTTGGGATTACCACTAAGGAATCAAACAAACAACCATTTAGTAACTCTTCCACTTGAATTTCGACTGCTTCACCTGCTGTTCCGAAAAGGGTGTCTGCTGGAACTCCATCAAATAGAATCAAAAACTCATCCTGTGAAAGATTTGTTGTTACATACCCTGGGTTTCCAAAACACACAAGTTCACTCGAATATATTTCTGGTGATAGCAGTGGTAAAACTTCGATATAAACCGAATCTAAGAGTGGGTCTGAACAACCATCGGAAATTGTCACATAAAAATATTGACTATTTATAGGAGCAACTGTGTTTGAGGAAACGGGAAATAAATCATCACTCCATTGATATGAATATAATACGTCTGGTTGACCTCCAATAGGCGTGACAGTTAATACAGAAGAAGATTCAGGGCAAATAATTTCATCGGACGCAATTAACTCTGCCTGAATAGAAGGGTACACGGTTATTTCTTGAGAAAACGAGCTTGAGCAAATGGTTCCAGCCCAATTGTATTCAATGGTAAATGTCCCGGAACCAGATTCCGCAGGATTAAAGCTTGATTCACTTGTGGCTCCTGTTAATGTTCCACCATCTGGGAATAGGTCTAACTCGAATTCCTGATTCTGAAAACAGTAGACTGAATCTAGGTTGCTAATCAGAGCTTGATAGAATGTCTCGACAAATATATAAATCGAGTCTGAACAGCCCGCAGGCGTATTCCAATAGACCCAGTTGTCGCCTTCATTTGCGATTGCAGGATCAAAGAGACCATTGTCTGAGCCAATCATTCCAGGTCCCTCCCAAGTTCCACCTTCAGGGATGTCTGGGTCAAGTATAAAAGGCAACTCATTTGAACAAATACTGTAAGATTCAGCGTTTAAAGATGCCGGATAGACATGGACAAGCAATGAATCACTACATCCATTGACTTCATATTCTAACATGTGATTACCAACTCCAGCCGCTGATGGGCTGAATTCATAATAATCATCTCCATAAAAAATGACTCCCGAACCACTCCATGTTCCTCCCCAAGGTGTGTTTCCAACTACGTCACCTTCCAAAGGCACAGGGTCATCACCCAAACAAATATGACCATCACCATCAAATTGGATTTCAGTCTGTCGGTTGTAGTAGAAGATTGTATCCGTACATCCGTTTGGAGCATAATAAACTAAGCCAGTCCAAGTATCGTTGCCAACAATCCCCGGATCATATTCTCCTGTTTGTGAGTCAATGATCCCATTGCCTTCCCAATACCCTCCAATCGGCGAAAAATTAGGTTGTGGAATAAAAGGCTCCTGTGATGGACAGCTCGTTCTAGTTCGTTGACCCGTGTATATCTCCTTAATGGTAATAGGGAAAATTTGACCACATCCGTTAATGTTATAAGTCAAATTATAATTCCCTTCTAAAACCGATCCAGGATCAAATATTCCGTAATAAGTGTCGATAATTCCGGGGCCACCCCATGTACCTCCTAATGGCGAGAATTCTAAGGTGTCTGCCCATTCTGATTGACAAAATATATACTGTGGAAGACTTGAGATTATGACATCTACATTTACATAGGAACTGTCTATGCAACCATTCACCATATAATTGACTTGATAGCTTCCAGCAGTTGATGGGTCGAATGTGCCATCTGGCAAAGTGAAATCACCAGTCCAAGTGCCACCCAAAGGTGTTCCTTGTAATAGAAATGGGCTAGATCCTGGACAGGCCGCATATTCTAGTCCTGCATCTATTGGGGTAATATCAATAAGAACACTATCATAGCAAGTTTCACTCGTTACATAGTAGATGATGTTTTGACCGCTTTGCGAACTATCTGGTTCAAAAAGGCCTGATTCAATGTCCAAAATCCCGTTTCCGAACCACTCGCCGCCCAGAGTGGTGGCTTCGATAAAAAATGCGGGCAAGCTTTGACAAATGGTTTGGTCTTCCGTAATGATTCCGGAGTCCACGACGTCAATTGTCACTTCAGCCGTTCCGGTTTGACCCGTCTCAACCTCTGTTACGACTACGGTATATGTTGTGGTTTCAGTGGGACAAACAATATGAGGCCCTTGGTTATTGGGAAGTATTGGAGACCAATCATAAGTATAAGTAAAACACCCTTCAGTAATTGCTTCCAATTCAATGCATTGTCCAGAGCAAGTCTCAGTTTCACTTGCAATTAGATTTACATCAATGGGACATCCGTCAAAAAGGAAATTTGTAGTCACACTGAAATTCCAAATGGAGTCACATTCATCTGGAATGCTCAAACCTACCGTGAGTTCATAGTTACAATTGTAGTTGAAGCTGCTCGTAGTGGTCAAGATTGCACTAGATCCATAGCCGTTGCTACAAATTACGTCAGCTGCCTCAACAATAAAGGGTTCTGAGCCGACTAATAAGATGCTATCCAATTCAATCCAATCACACCCAATTGGGAAACTAAAATCTACGATCAACTCATTTGCACCGCAGGTAGGTAATTGATTGACGGCAATGCTTGGAACTTCTGGTGGCCCAACAGTGGTGTCCCAAAAGAGATAGAATCCGCAATAACTTGCGCTTCCATCTGAAATAAATTCGAAAGTCAAAGCACCTCCTGATGAGGTGAACCCTGGGGGTACAAAGCCAGCTCCGGTTATTGTTGTGATTATTGGAGAAGCGGTGGAAGGCCCGTCATAAATGTTCAAAAAATCAAACCCATCTTCAATGCACACTTCACTTAAGAAAGTAATATTGATTGTGCCGCCAGTTAAAACTGTAAAAACATAGTTTTCATTAATGGCATAGCTTTCATCCGGTCCCCCGCTATCTCCTAAAAAGCCGTCACAGTCTGTGACTGTGGTATCAGAGATGGCATATTCCGGGAATTGAGACCATGCGCTTTGAGCAATGATCGTCAGCAAAAGAATAT
>CAZKMC010000013.1:0-2576 GCA_964553485.1 uncultured Comamonadaceae bacterium | reverse complement strand
ATTCTTGCCCGCATATGCCTATAAACTATCAGTAATAAGAATTTCTGGTGACACAATTTGATTGCTCCAATTTCCTTCTCGGTCTTTTAATTGAATTGTAAATGACGTAACCTCCTGGTCAGAATTACCAAGGAGAAAAAGGCTGTTCAGATTCACGGAGAATGTGCCTTCAACCTGAAGTTCTTGTTGCTCTGGGGTAATTGGTGGAATATGGTACCAATCATATTCTTGAAGTCTAGCGTCTTTGACACGCAACGAATAAATGTCAGGGTCTTGATATCCAATATCTCCGTTGATGTCTTGATAATCAATGGTAATAGAAACCTGATTGTCAAAACTTACTACTATTTCATCAGAGATACTCCTGAATTCTATTGCAGGGCTGTTATCCAAAATTTCTTCTTTGGAACACGAAATGACCAAACACCAAATTAAAACTGATATGGATATCAGGATCCTCATAGAATTTGAATCGTAAAAATAGCTGTTATGTATGGATTGCTGCCTTCTCCGGGTATTTCTGTCACTTGAGACTGCACGCCGTCATCAAAGTAGCTACGAATGAAAAAAGTTGTGCCAGAAACAAACCCGGAAAGGTCAATTGTCACTCTGTGTCCAAAATCTACTGCATTGCCAGAAAAATCAGTTGCGAGTAAATTTTGCCCAGTCGAATACAGTATGGAGGGAGCAGTATCTAATTCTGAAATACTTTCAGCATATCTAAATTCATTTATTCCAATACTTCCAACTGGAGTATTGTCATCTGTTACCTGAACCCAAATATCGATAGAAGCTGCATCCACTAGAATTGGTGTTATTCCCACTGATTCAGGGTCTCTCTCATAAGGTTCAGTGGTGTTGCCTTCAGGAAAAACAACAACACCACCAATTTGAGGAGGAAAGTCTGATTGTCCGGACGCCGGACTTTGGCCATACATGTCTTTGGCCCCATTGTTAATCCAGTCTGTAATGGCCTGTATATAGTTCGATGTGTTGTCATCCCAATCAGAATCCTCATCCACTTCAAGAGGCATCATTCCGGAAGAATTTGGAAGTACAGTAGTTAAGCGGGCGTGTAAAAGAGAAGAAGAAGCATTTCCTGGGGAGACTCGGTATTCAAAGCTATTTTCGCTGTCATTGCTAATTACAGGATGATTTACGAGTGAATTGTAAGCAGAAGATATGCTTCGGAATTCAGGTTCAAATGTGCCGTCATGGCATCCCGAATTGGCGCACGTTGGTTTGAATATTTTTCCATGTAACCAAGCAAAATTATTTACTGGTATATCACTGAGATTCGGAGTGTTGGTTATTACGGGCTCGATGGAATCATATGGATTCGTAGGGTCCGTTTTTTTGCAACTCAATACGAGAAAAACCGAAATCATCGTCATCGCGAAGCAAACTCTATGGAATGAAGAACGACTCATAATTGATCCAAAAGTGAAGCAGTTCCAGGATTTATGAGACCGGCAGCCTGAACTTCTGGTTTTACACCGAGTATATCAGCTACGGTCATCATACTATCCGTAACTAAGCCAATAGGATTGTTTTCATCTCCAACGGTTAAATTGCTTGGGATTCCTGGTCCGGCCATTAAGGTAAATACCCTCAAGGAGTTTTGGTCTGAGTGGTCAAATGCCAACCAATCATTATCGTCAAGAATGTTGTTTGGTTGTAAATTTCTACCACATTCCGGGGTGCAAATTATTGAGGTGTTTCCAGCCATTTCCGGGATTTCGTTTTGAATATAATCCCAAAGGTGACCAACGGCATGATCTGCTCGGTGCAGTGCCTGTAAATAGCCAGAGAAATTAGAATGACAGGTATCAACTCCACTCAAGTTCACAACAGTTACTGCTGGTTTAAAGTACTTCATAACCTCGCAGGCATACCCAATATTAGCCGCGTCTCCGCTGTCAGTGACAGGAGGGAAGGCTATGGTTCCATTTTCCGTTTTTTCATACATCTCATCCATGAAGGACTTGATACTTTGTTTTTCCTCGGCTGTGTTGCCAAGTGTTAAGAGACCTTCTGCATATTGATCAAAGGAATTATCTAAGAACTGTTTCAAGGCATACATTGGATCGAGCTCGTTTTCAGGGTGGTATACCTTGGCATCGGCCATAAATTCTCTGCAGCTATCTCCAAAAGTAACCAGAGGAGCAAAAAAGTTTGCGCCATATTCGGCACCATAATCTGGATGGGCGCTGTAGTTAAGTAGGGGAACTGAGTTGCCGATGGTATTTCCAATGAACCAACAATCTGTAGCTGAATAACCCCCGTGTCTTCTCAAATATTCAAAAACGGTTGGGTTAAGTGGCCTTTGTTTTAGACCTTGAGTGGTGACAGAAGAACCTTGCACCAAAGAATTCAAACCTCCGTAATGACCAGCGCTCAATGCCGATACTTCCTTGAATAGTGTTCCTTGCTGCTGTATGGTTGATCCAAGAATCTGCGGAATAGGATTAATTCCTCCTTGACCTGTTCCGTATACTATCTTCTGAGTTGGTGCAGCACCAGTGAGCATGTTGTACATGATGTTTCCGGCATATGGCTCATTAATTTGGCTTCCG
>CAZKMC010000012.1:0-22288 GCA_964553485.1 uncultured Comamonadaceae bacterium | reverse complement strand
CTAGAATAGTTGCATCCCTTCTGATGTGTATACTGTTTGTTCAAGGATTTACCCAAACCCTTGAATTGCGGCACTGTTCTGATAATTTGGTTTCAGTTGAACTCAATGGAGTTAAGCGACTTTGCACTTGTGATGAAGCAATTGTGGAAACCAAAACTCCCAATGCGGATGACCTTCGCCAACGGAAATGCTGTGATTCTGAAACACTATCTGTAGCGAGTTCAGAATTCCAATCTTCCACCACTGAATCTCAAAAAGACTTTGTTGCTGAAATGGCAGATCTGAATGCCATTTACCCAATTTCCACTTGGTCTGCAGCAAACAACACTGAAGCGGTATTTTATACTGATTCATCCCCTCCCCGAAAGCGCAAATTGGCAGCTTTTATTTTCAACGGACAATTCCGTTCCTTTCTTGGATAGTTCCTACTAGATATCTCAAGTAAGAACCTGAAACACAATAAACATGAAAAAATATTTTACACTGATTTTGTGCGTGGTATTCGCACAAACAATTAATGCCCAATGCCCCGCCGGCGAAATTGAGGTTGACCTGGAAATTTCAACCGATAACTGGGGCTATGAGTGCTACTGGGAAATTGTGCCAGAAGGAAATTCCTGTGGAGACGGAACCATCGCCTTTGGCGGCAACACCAATGTGGGTTGCAACGGAGGTGGTGAACAGAACGTCTCTTCTGGAGGATATGGAAACAATACTACCGTATTTGAAGGTAGCTGGTGCCTGTTAGAAGGAGAGTCTTATGACCTCGTATTTGTAGACGATTGGGGCGATGGCGGAAGTGAATTCAATGTAATGATGAGCGGATTCCCATTGTATTCTTTTGAAGGATCAGGTAATGGAAGCACATGGACATTCACTGTGTTGAGTCCCCCGGAATACGACGCTGGAATTTACCGCATCGATACATATGGCTACCAATCGACTTCAATCACTCAGGCCACTGGAACTCTGTTTAACTATGGAAGCGAAGTCCTAACTAGTGTTTCGATCGACTATAGTCTGAACGGAACCTTGATAGGTACTGAGACTATCGATAATCTGAACCTAGAGGGATATGAAGAGTATGAGTTTGAAATGGCAACCTTACTAGACCTCGACTGGGGAGATAATCTGCTTGAATTGGAGATTGCTTCTGTGAATGGTCAGGCAGATGAGAACCCTACAAATGATCTATTGAGCAAGGTACTCGTAAGAGGAAATCCTAGACCGAATGTAATTGATGGTTATTTGGATGCTACACCTGTGATCAACATCATCAGTTCTGGCGCTGACGGACTAGAAACTCCTAGAGACCTTGCCTTCCACCCTACACTTACCCGTTTTGAATTGTGGGTAGTGAACAAGGAGACTGAAAACTTTGGTGGTAGCACAACTACGTATTACAACGCAGGAACTGCTGATCAGGATTCAGATTGGAGACAAGACGGAAACGCATGGCACTTTATGTCGTTGCCAACCGGAATTGATTTCGGCGAAAATGAAAATTTCGCTACTTCACCAGGTGTTTACGACGCTAACCACAACGGTGGTGATCCATTCACAGGCCCAGCGCTTTGGTCTAGCGACCCAGACATCTACGCGATGCCTTCTGGCGGAAATGGAAGTCACCTAGACATGCTGCACGTGAGTCCTTATTCGCAGGGAATTGCTCACCAAATTGACAATGTGTATTGGGTAGTGGATGGTTATAACAACGACATCGTACGTTATGATTTTGCCCATGATCATGGTCCCGGAAACTCATTCCATGGAGACGCAATCATGCACCGCTATGCAGATTTCAGCATTGAAAAAGACCCTGGAAATCATATTGTGAGTCACTGTCATTTTGACAAGCCTACTGGTTGGTTGTATGTAGTAGATCATGGAAACCAAAGGGTGTTGCGCATGTTAGCGTCCAGTGGTGAATTTGGTGGTGTTCCTAATTTTGGACCATTCGAAGATGTGGAGGACTACCGATATGTAGTAAATTATGATTGGGAAGAGTTGGTTACAGAAGGTCTTTCAAAGCCATCTGGAATTGCAGTAATTGGAGATCGCATGTTGGTTTCTGACTATGAAACGGGGAACATCAATATCTACAGCACAGGAAGTGTTCCTTCAGAGTTGTTGGGCACCATTGAAACGGGAGCTGAAGGGTTGATGGGAATCACAATTGGTCCTTGGGGTCGAATCTGGTTTGTAGATGCAGACGCAGAACAGATAGGAGTGATAGAAGGCAATCCATTGGTAGTTCAAGAAGTTCAGAAGAACCGTCTTGTATGCTATCCAAACCCAACTGTTGATCACATCACTATCCAGACAGAGACAGCAATGGAGCGCATCACCATTTTAGATGAGATGGGTAGAACTGTGAAGACTGTTCCATTCACTGGAGCTGCCACACAATTTACCGTTGACATGGCAAGAATAGCCTCTGGAAAATACATCGCTATTGCATGGCTTGAGAATGGCCAACGCGCGGTGAATTCCTTTATAAAAGAATAAGTCTAAATCGTTAAATATCAAGGTTATGAAAAAAGTTTTACCACTAATTTTCCTGTTTATCCTAGGAGGTTTTCAATCAAACGCACAGTCTGAAGTATTCCTTATAGTGAATCACTTCTTGGGAGACCAGGTTTTTGAATCCAACACAGCTTGCACAGTTGATGCGGGTTATCAAATGAAAGTCAATAGGCTGGAATATTACCTCAGTGATTTTGTGATTACACATGATGGCGGAGTTGAGACTTCACTTGACGGTGTTCACCTTCTCGTTGATGCTGAAGACCCTGAAACCATGTCATTGGGAGAATGGGACATCGTGAACGTAGAAGGAATCACTTACTCTGTAGGTGTTCACCCAGACTACAACCACCTTGACCCTGCATCTTACGACTGGAATGACCCACTTGCTCCTCAGTCTCCTTCCATGCAATGGGGTTGGGCGGCAGGATATCGTTTTGTGGCATTTGAAGGAAAGTCTGGTCCGAACTTGACTACAACTTTCGAAGTCCATGCCCTTGGCGACAGCAATTTTATGTCGCAAACCATTGACATGAGCGCAGCATCTATGTCTGGAATCCTCAATCTTTATGTGGATGCAGATTACATCCAGTTGGTCAATGACTTGGATGTTTCAACAGGATTGATCGAGCACTCAGAATCTGGAGCGGCTGTTGATCTGTTGATGAACATGAACGCATTGGTTTTCTCTGCTGGAGCACCGGTAGGAATAAATGACGCTGCTGCCTCATCATTCAGCGTTTATCCAAATCCTGCGAACACCAATTTCCAAATTCAGCCAAAAGGAGACTGGAGCAACTTCCAATTGAATGTTTTCAATTCAAACGGACAATTGGTTCATGCTCAAGGTCAGTGCAATGGACTTCAGGTTCTTGACGGATCGGCTTATGGAAGTGGATTGTACTTCATTCAATTGACGAATGAAAACGGACAAACTCAATCTTCGCGTTTGGTGATCCAATGAAATTGACCTGGTTGTTCATATTGTTTATGGTGATCTTGATTGCTGCTTGCAACAAGGATAGCGAGATAATTGAAAATGACTTTACCTTGATTCATTACCCTCTGGGATTTCCAAAAATGGATTTCCCGGAGGACAATGTTCCATCTCAGGAACGTTGGGAATTGGGTAAGAAGTTATTTTTCGAAACGCACTTGTCTGATGACAATGAAGTCAGTTGTGCATCTTGCCATCTTCCTTCTCATGCATTCAGTGATGTGGTAGCACTCAGTCCTGGCTCCGAAGGAGCACCTGGGTTGCGCAATGCTCCTTCATTGGCCAACGTAGGTTACCATCCTTATTTCACCCGAGAAGGAGGCATTCCTACTTTGGAAATGCAGATTTTGGTTCCAATCCAAGAGCACAATGAATTCAATTCGAACATTGTGGATCTGGCAGAAGAATTGAAAGAGGTGGACAATTACAATGCATTGGCTCAACAAGCCTATGGGCAAGAGATGTCGCCATTTGTAATTACCAGAGCCTTGGCCACATTTGAAAGAAGTCTGGTGAGCGGAGAAGCGATGTTTGATCTATTCTCTCAAGGAATTATCAACGCGCTGGACGGCAGTCAGATAAATGGCATGGATCTTTTCTTTTCATCCAAAGCCAATTGCAGCACTTGCCATGGTGGATTCAATTTCACCAAATATGAAATTTTAAACAATGGCCTCTATACTGAATATGAAGACCCTGGTTTGTTCCGGCTTACTGGAGACCCATTGGATTCTGGAAAGTTCAAAGTACCCTCATTAAGGAATATTGCATTGACAGGGCCTTATATGCATGATGGCTCTCTTGAGAGCTTGGCAGCAGTTGTGGATCATTACAACCAAGGCGGAAATGCACATCCCAACCAAGATAACCGGATAATACCTCTGGGATTGACCAGCCAGGAAAAACAGGACTTAGTACATTTTTTAGAAGCACTCAGCGATTACGCCTTTATTGAAAATGAGCGCTTTCAGAACCCATGATCATGATGAAAAGACTTATATATTTTGCAATACTGATGGTCATTTTTGTCGCATGCAAAAAAGATGATCCAACTGAAGACCCGGTAGTTATCACCTATGACTCTACTCCCTATAACTTGGAATATCCAAGTCATTTCCCTCCCCCAGACATTTCCTCTGACAATGAACTCACAGTTCAAGGAGTAAAATTGGGACGTATGTTGTTCCATGAGGAGATGTTGAGTCGCGATGGCTCTCAAAGTTGTGCAAGTTGTCACAATCAAAACACAGGGTTTAGCGATACCGATCAATTTAGTATTGGCGTGAATGGTCTACCTGGAGGCCGACAAGCGATGACCATAGCCAACATGGCGTGGAATAGTAATGGTTTTTTCTGGGATGGAAGAGCACCTTTACTGAGAGATCAGTCTCTACTCCCAATTCAAGATGAGTTGGAAATGGATGAGACCTTGGAGAATGTGGTCACTAAGCTAAGTGCAAACCAAGCGTACAAAGATCAATTTATGAGGGCTTTCGGATCTGAAAGCATCACCTCTGAAAAGATTAGTCTGGCCATGGAGCAGTTTATGAACTCCATCATTTCCATGGACTCCAAGTATGATGGTTACCTGAGTGGTACAGAAACGCTCACCGAAACTGAAGAGAGAGGGAGACTTTTGTTCTTTACTGAATACAACCCATTCTTTCCAGATGATTCTGGAGCAGATTGCCAGCATTGTCATTCAGGAATGAACTTTGAGAACGACCAATTCATGAACAATGGATTGGACACTGAAGAGAACATTGCAGATGATGGCCGGATGAATGTGACAGAAGACCCAAATGACAAGGGAAAATTTAAGGTCCCTTCATTGAGGAACATTGCATTGACTCCTCCTTACATGCATGACGGCAGGTTCCAAACACTTGCAGAAGTATTGGAACATTACAACAATGGTATCCAAACCTCTCCTACCACTGATCTGGCTTTAATGGCCACTCAAGAAACGGGATTGATGCTTACAGAACAAGACATCACTGATTTAGTGGCGTTTCTTGAGACTTTGACTGATTACTCTTTTTCGGCAAATTCAGAGTATGGTAGTCCACATTGATTGTAAGCACCCAGGCTACTCCGTGTAGCTTGGGCGCTTCATCAAGTGCTTGTCTTTCTGCTTTTGGCTTATAGTAAAAGGCTAAAGACTGAAATAGAATAAAATATTGAATCTCTTCTCAAATGGTTGCCTGAAGCTAACTTCAGGGTTAATTCTGTACAAGAAACATGCTCAACAGAATAATAAAGTACTTTTTGGAGAATAAACTGGTCACTCTACTTTTGTTTGTAGGGTTGATTTGCTGGGGGATTATTAGCTCTCCATTTGGCTGGGATTTAGGTCCGGTGGAATCCAACCCCGTTCCAGTTGATGCCATTCCTGATATTGGAGAGAATCAGCAAATCGTGTTTACTCAGTGGCCGGGGCGATCACCCCAAGACATAGAAGATCAGATCTCTTACCCCCTCACAACATTTCTACTGGGTATTCCTGGGGTGAAATCCGTCAGAAGCACCTCCATTTTTGGGTTTTCCAGCATCTACCTCATTTTTGAAGAGGAAATCGAATTTTACTGGTCCAGGTCAAGGATCCTTGAAAAACTAAGTTCACTCCCCTCTGGCTTTCTTCCAGAAGGTATACAGCCCTCGCTAGGACCAGATGCAACTGCTTTGGGTCAGGTATTTTGGTACACCATTGAAGGCAGAGACCAGAACGGAAACGCTACTGGTGGTTGGGACTTACACGAAATTAGAACCACTCAGGACTATTATGTCAAGTACGGTCTCAATGCGGTGAGCGACGTTTCCGAAGTGGCTTCGATTGGCGGGTTTGTGAAGGAATATCAAATTGACGTCAATCCAGATGCGCTCAAAGCATATGACATTCCGCTGCATGCAGTGATGCAGGCGGTTCAAAAGTCAAACAAAGACGTTGGAGCCAAAACCATTGAAATCAACCAGGCAGAATACCTGGTCAGGGGCTTGGGTTATATCAAAAGCATTGAAGATCTGGAAAAAGCAGTGGTCAAGGTAGTTGACAACGTTCCGGTTCGAATCAAAGACATAGCCCGAGTTGGACTTGGTCCCGCCACCAGAAGAGGCATCCTTGACAAAGATGGTGCAGAAGTGGTTGGAGGTGTAGTTGTGAGCCGCTATGGAGCTAATCCATTGAAAGTGATCTCCGATGTCAAGCTCAAAATCAACGAATTGGCCTCTGGACTTCCGAAGAAGACCTTAGCAGATGGTACCATAAGTCAATTGACTATTGTGCCATTTTATGACCGTTCTGTCTTGATCAACGAAACGCTCGGCACCTTGGAAGAGGCATTGTCTCTTGAAATCCTGATCTCCATTTTGGTGGTGATCGTATTGGTTTACAACCTCAAAGCATCTTTTCTTATTTCGAGTTTGCTTCCGGTTTCGGTTCTGATGGTGTTCATTGCGATGCGTTACTTTGGAGTGGACGCCAACATAGTTGCACTTTCCGGGATCGCCATTGCTATTGGCACCATGGTGGACCTAGGAATTATTCTGTCTGAGAATATCATCAAACATCTTGATGAAGCTCCGCCTGATCAAAAGCTTATAGACACTGTTTACAATGGGTCTTCAGAAGTTTCAGGAGCAATCTTAACAGCGGTTAGCACCACCATTGTGAGTTTTATTCCTGTCTTCACTTTACAGGCCGCTGAAGGCAAACTTTTTGGACCACTAGCTTTCACAAAGACCTTTGCATTGATTGCCGCATTGTTCGTTAGTTTGTTGCTACTCCCTACCCTTGCGCATTGGGTTTTTGGAATGGGTAAAAAGAAACGAAGAGGTAGGTTGACTCAAAGTTTGCTGATACTGACGGGAGTTGCCCTTGTGATCATGGGCTGGGATTGGGCAGGCTGGATGCTCTTTGTATTTGGCGTAGCACAATTTATTAAAGAGACATTCTCTCCTCGGCTTGAAAAGCCAAACCCACTTCTTGCATGGACACTCAAACATCTTGACCTGATAGTTGTGTCTTTAGGTGTCTTGTGGTTATTGTCAAAAAACTGGCTTCCACTTGGAGCGAATGAAGGCTTGATCTGGAATTTCGTTTTTGTGGCATTGCTTGTAGGAGTCATCCTGGGAGTATTCACCTTGATCGAAAAATGGTACAAGCGGATCTTAAGATGGTGTTTAGACAACCGGGCTACCTTTTTAGCCATTCCTGTCTTCTCCATTTTGCTTGGGGTTACAATTTGGTTGGGGTTCAACTCCGTATTTGGGTTTGTATCTAGTGGATTCAATGCGGTGGGCATCAATGTGCAACCCACAAAAATTTGGTCTGGATTGACGCATACTTTTCCTGGAATTGGCAGCGAATTTATGCCCTCCTTGGATGAAGGAAGCTTTCTACTGATGCCTACCTCTATGCCCCACTCTGGAGTAGAGTACAACCGAAAAGTAGTTGGACAATTGGACATGTTACTCAGTGCAATTCCAGAAGTAGATCTGGCAGTAGGAAAACTGGGGAGGACAGAATCCGCTCTAGACCCTGCTCCTGTGAGCATGTTTGAAAATGTAATCAATTACAAGCCTGAATACATGACCAATGAAAAAGGTCATCGGGTGAAGTTTCTAGTGGATAGGGATGATCGGTTTATTCTTGCGCGTGGCGACACCTTGAGTAATGAAAAAGCGCTAGAGGCGGGAGTTCAAAGGAAAGATTTGATACTCGATGAAGATGGTAATTTTTATAGAAACTGGCGTCCGCAGATAAAATCGCCAGATGATATTTGGGATGAAATTGTGAACGTCAGCAAGATTCCGGGAGTTACTTCAGCACCTAAGCTGCAACCTATTGAAACCAGGTTGGTGATGCTTCAAACTGGCATGCGCGCTCCCATGGGCATCAAAGTTTACGGTCCCACATTAGAGACTATTGAACAGTTTGGCAGACAATTAGAAGAGATTCTTAAGCAAGTTCCTTCTGTCAAAAGGGAGGCGGTATTCGCAGATCGTGTAGTGGGCAAACCCTACCTCTACTTGGAAATTGACCGCGATGCAATTGCGCTATTTGGACTGAACGTTTCTGACATCCAGCAGGTTATTGAGACGGCAATTGGTGGAATGACGATAACGTCTACAGTTGAGGGGCGAGAGCGCTTCCCCGTAAGAGTGCGCTATCCCAGAGAGTTGAGAGACAATCCTGAAGCCCTTGGTAATATTCTGATTCCAACCCCTACAGGAACTCAAATACCACTTTCGCAGTTTGTAAACTTCAATTTTGAACGTGGTCCACAGGCGATCAAAAGTGAAAACACCTTTTTAGTGAGCTACGTGCTTTTTGACAAAAATGAAGGCCATGCGGAGGTGGAAGTTGTTGAGGCAGCGCAGCAAAAAATACTGGATGAAATTGATGCAGGTAATTTAATCGTCCCTGCTGGGCTCAGCTACAAATTTTCTGGAAGCTACGAGAACCAGATTCGCGCTGAAAAGCGACTTATGATCATAGTTCCAATAGTGCTGTTGATGGTCTTTCTCATTTTGTACTTCCAGTTCAAATCGGTGTCTACGTCTTTGATGGTCTTCTCTGGAATTGCCATGGCATTTAGCGGAGGGTTTATTATGCTCTGGCTCTATGGACAAGGCTGGTTCCTGAATTTTTCATTTATGGGAGAGGATTTGAGAGACCTTTTCCAATTGCATACCATCAATCTGAGCGTAGCAGTTTGGGTTGGATTTATCGCTCTTTTTGGAATTGCCACTGATGACGGAGTTTTGATGGGCACGTATTTGGACCAAAGCTTCAAAAAGAATGAGACCACGGATGTTCAAGGTATTCGTGATGCGGCGGTTGAGGCGGGCCACCGTAGGATCAAGCCAGCCGTGATGACTTCTGCCACAACCATTATCGCTTTGCTTCCAATTTTGACATCTACAGGACGAGGTTCTGACATTATGATCCCCATGGCTATTCCCGCATTTGGGGGAATGTTGGTAGCGGTTGTGACCTATTTTATTGTCCCCGTGCTTTATAGCATGCGAGAAGAGTATAGACTTAAAAAGAGAAGCGCATGAAAAAGGTAATCTTCGTTTGTCTGTGTGCCTTGCTTGTTTGTAGTTCAACCACAGCACAATCACTGGATGACTTATTTGTTTCGGCCTTGGAACAAAACCCTGGACTTTTAGCCAAGTACAAGGCTTTTGAAATTGCCTTGGAACAAGTTGACCAAACAGGGGTCTTACCTGATCCTACATTTTCAGCTGGTTATTTCATCTCTCCAGTTGAAACACGCGTAGGTCCGCAAAGAGCGAAGTTTTCTTTGTCGCAGATGTTTCCTTGGTTCGGCACATTGAAGGCAGAAAAAAACGTTTCTGCCTTGCGAGCAGATGCGCGTTATCAGGAATTTATTGAGGCTCGAAACCTCATATACTTCAACCTATCCAGTGCATACTATCCTTTGCTTGAATTAAATGATCAAATCGAATTTGAGAAATCGAATATTGAAATACTGGAAACCTACAAAGCCATTGCAACCATTAAATATGAAAATGGGCAGACCAGCCTGACAGACATCTTGCGCATTGAATTGATGCTGAATGAGTCTAGTACCACCATTCAAATATTGGAAAAAGAAAAATACCCTTTGAAATCAATGCTTGGTTCAATGGTCAATTTGCCTGCTGAACAAATACAAGTTGGGCCAGACTCGCTTGTTTGGGAACCTATTGCTGTGGGATACAAAAAAGACTCCCTTTTAATTGACAATCCGGTATTGACCAAATTGGAATTGAATGAAGCTACAAGCAAGGCCCAAGAAAGTATCATTTTGAAACGCGGATTGCCAAAAGTAGGTGTAGCCTTGGATTATATGGTTGTTGGAGAGCGTACCGATATGGAGTTACCAGACAATGGAAAGGATGCCATAATGCCGATGATCTCCCTTTCTATTCCCTTGAATCGGAAGCCCTATAAATCTGCTTTTAGGGAAGCGGAATTGCAACAAGAGCGCATTGCACTTGAAAGACTTGATTTTACCAACACCTTGACAACCAACTATGAAATGAGTTGGTTTGAAATTGAAAAGCAACAAGAGCTGATTCGTCTTTATGAAGACCAATTGCGCGACAATGAGCAAATATTGCGGTTGCTAATGAGTGAATACAGCAATTCCGGAGAGGAATTCGAAGAAGTGCTTCGGGTTCAAAGGAAGGTGATCGACATCAAAAAGAAACGATCAAATGCAATTGCAAAAGGAAAAATAGCACTAGCGAAAATTGACTACTTGACTGCTGGAAATAGGTAAGTTGGGAGGACATCTGAAAAAGGAAACGAATGAAATATTCAATAAAGGCCATACTACTCATTGCAGTTCCAACACTATTGGTTGGGATACTTTGTGGCTGGTTGTTTTTTGGCGGAGAAGGCTCAAATGACAACGGAACGCACAATCAATCTGATGCCGTAGCTTCAGAAACCATTTGGACCTGTTCCATGCACCCTCAAATTCGTCAGTCAGAGCCCGGCGATTGTCCCATTTGTGGAATGGATTTGATTCCCTTGGAAAATGATACGGAAGAAACAGATCCATCATCTATCCGAATGTCTGAAGCAGCAATGCAATTGGCCAATATTCAGACTGCAGTTGTAGAAAAATCCAAACCCGCCAAGAGCCTTTTGTTGAGCGGTAAAATTCAAATCGACGAGCGCAACTTGCACTCGCAGGCTACACATATCTCTGGCAGGGTTGAAGCCCTCCTTGTGAATTTTACCGGCGAATTTGTATCGCAGGGGCAAGTCATAGCGCGTGTGTATTCGCCGGAATTGGTAGCTGCTCAGCAAGAATTGTTTGAGTCACAAAAATCCAAAGAAGCTTTTCCAGGATTGTTTGAATCTGCGAAGGAAAAGTTGCGCAATTGGAAATTGACAAACGTTCAAATTCAGGAGATACTGAAAACTGGAAAAGCACTTGAAGAATTTCCAATTTTGGCAAACCATTCTGGATACGTGACGAAAAAAATTGCCACTGAAGGTGATTACATCAAAAAAGGGGAAGCCATTTATGAAGTTGCCAATCTGTCTTCCGTTTGGGTTTTGTTTGATGTATATGAAGGAGATTTACAATGGGTCAAAAAAGGAGACTCCATCAAGTATACCGTGCAATCAATTCCGGGGAAAGAATTCGCTGGGAAAATCAGCTTTATGGACCCTGTGATCAATCCGAAAACTAGAGTTGCAAAAGTTCGCGTCCAGGCAAACAATTCAGATGGAAGTCTTAAACCTGAAATGTTTGTTTCTGGAACCGTCAAATCCGGACTCTCATCAAACAAAGAGTCAATTGTGGTTCCCAAATCATCCGTAATGTGGACAGGAAAACGCTCTTTGGTATATGTAAAAACGGGCAACGAAAAGGGTGTCTCGTTCCGCATGCGAGAAGTCACCCTTGGCGCAGACTTGGGCAATGATTATGTCATTGAAAAAGGATTGGAAGAGGGTGAAGAAATTGAGGTCAATGGCACATTTAGTATTGACGCAGCAGCTCAACTGGCTGGGAAATCAAGCATGATGAATCCTGAAGGTGGAAAGTTGGCCCTCCCCCACCAACATGAAACAACTTCTACTGAAACATCAGAACAGGAAAAGGATAAACCCCGAATTCTAGATGTGGCAATCATTGCTGCTCTTTCTCCACTTACTAAGGACTATCTCGAAATGAAATCTTCCTTAGCGGCAGATGATTTCGACGGAGCAAAGGCTTCATTGAAAACATTCCAGTCGACACTTTCGAAAGTCGACATGAAGATTTTCAAGGGAGATGCGCACAATGAGTGGATGTCTGTGAAAAAGCCATTGAACGAATCGCTACAACATGCAAAACACGTTACTGGCATTGATGATCTCCGCGTATTATTCGGAGAACTTTCGACCGCATTTGTCTCAGTGGCTAATACTTTTAAGTTAGTAGACGAGACTTTGTACATCCAACATTGCCCCATGGCTTTTGACAATACCGGAGCAGATTGGATTAGTTCAGACAGCGCCATACTAAATCCTTATTTCGGAGCTTCCATGTTGAAGTGTGGAAGTGTGACAGAAGAAATTAAATAGAACATCAACAAGAAAAAACAATTGCGATATGAAATCAATGATCAAACAAATTGGAATAGGTGTCGCTCTAAGTGCAGCCTTGATAGCATGCGGCGGATCATCCACAGACACAAAACTATCTGAACCAACGGTTAACAAAGAATACACGTTAAACCCGGCAGAGGCACAAGCAATCATTACGGGTTATTTGACCGTTAAAGATGCTTTGGTTCAAACAGACCAAGCGGCTACCTCGGCAGCGGCAACGGTATTGCTTTCTAAATTACCTGCAGGAAACGCAAGTGTTTCTGACATGCTTGCGAGTGCTGAAAAGATTGCTTCGGCATCTGACGTTGAAGTTCAGCGTGCACAGTTCGAGAATCTAAGTGCCCAGATCCACTCTATTGGTATTGGCTACTGGAGCTAACGAGTCTGCTCTATACATGCAATATTGCCCAATGGCTTTTGACAACAAAGGAGCTTCCTGGTTGAGTGCTGAGAAACAAGTGAACAACCCTTATTTTGGAGACAAAATGTTGCATTGCGGAAAGGTGGAAGCTACGATTGAAGCAGGAGGAAATAAGTGATTTGATGGGTTGTTAATCTCTTTCCTGTGAAGGCAATTGCGCAATCAACACATCCTCTCCTCGGGCTTTAGCCCAAATGTTTAGCATTCAGCAAATTATTATTTAGAATGAATTCAAACTCCGAAACAGGCAACCCTTATGACTCAAGGTCGTGTATTAATTAGGTGGTAAGCATTATCTTTGCAACAAGTTGCTTTTCACCATCCAAAATCAACTTTACTTGAAATCTCTGATACTCAACTGAAAAATTACTCTTATGCCAACACTTATACTCAAACTCTCTTCGTATGCAATGGTAATAGCTGGACTAGCCACGTTTGGGTTAATGCCTTTGAATACCCAAGCTCAAGAACATTCAGTAGCATTTGAATGGAGCGAAGTCCTTCTAGAAGGAATCCGAAATGATTATGCACGTCCAACCGTGCACGCCCGTAACCTCTTTCACACATCCACTCTGATGTATGATGCATGGGCTGCCTATGAGCCCGGTGCTAAAACTTTATTCCTTGGAGACACCCTTGGCGGATTTATTGTCCCGTTTGACGGGGTAGTTGCACCAGGAGAAATTGAAGCGGCTCAAGAAGAAGCCATCAGCTTTGCTATGTACCGATTGATGGAGCATCGTTTTGCCAATTCTCCAGGCGCCATTTACATCAACTTCCTGACAGGAAACTTGATGAACAACTTAGGCTATGATCCTGATTACACAAGTGAGGACTATCAAAACGGACCTCCCGCTGCTTTAGGAAACTACATGGCAGCCAAAATGATTGAATTCGGATTTCAAGATGGAGCCAATGAGGTAGAGGATTATGCAAATCTCTATTATGTAAACGTCAATTTGCCTTTGTTTATGGACAATCCGGGCAATCCTTATTTGCTAGACCCAAACCGCTGGCAAGAATTGAGCATCACTCAATTTATTGATCAAGGTGGAAACAGTTTGTCTAGCACCCCAGAATTTTTAGGTCCGGAATGGGGATTGGTTACCCCGTTCTCTTTGAAGCAAGAAGATTTGTCGATCATCGAACGTGATGAAGAAAACTGGTGGGTATACCACGATCCGGGACAACCTCCTTATCTCGATATCACTACACAAACCGGACTTGAAGACCCTTACAAATGGGGATATGCTATGGTAACTGTTTGGTCGGGACATTGCGACCCCACAGATGGTGTGACAATAGACATTTCTCCAGGTGCAATTGGAAACAATGACATCGCTTCATACCCTCAAGATTTCGCTGACTTTGGTCAATTTTACAACTTCTTAGAAGGTGGAGATGTAGGAACTGGCTATGACGTGAATCCTTCTACAGGCTTGCCTTACGAACCTAATATCGTAAAGCGTGGTGATTACGGTCGTGTACTTGCAGAGTTTTGGGCAGATGGTCCGGATTCAGAAACACCTCCGGGACACTGGTTTACTCTTTTGAACTATGTACTGGATTACCCGGGCTTTGAAAAAAGATGGGAAGGTCAAGGAGAGATTCTTCCAGACTTGGAATACGACGTAAAGGCATACCTCTCTATGGGAGGAACCATGCATGACTGCGCAATTTCCGCATGGGGAATCAAAGGATATTATGATTATATCCGACCAGTATCTGCCATCCGATATATGGCTGACTTAGGTCAAAGCACTGATGAGAACCTTCCGCACTACCATCCAGGTGGTTTCCCATTGATTCCAGATCATGTTGAATTAGTTGAAGTTGGTGATCCTTTGGCTGGAGTAGATAATGAAAACGTAGATAAAATTAAAATCTACTCTTGGAAAGGTCCTGAATACATTGAGAACGAGATTTTTGACGAAGCTGGTGTGGATTGGATCCTTGCAGAAAACTGGTGGCCTTACCAACGCCCAACATTCGTAACGCCTCCGTTTGCTGGATTCGTTTCGGGGCACTCTACTTATTCAAGAGCTGCCGCAGAAATCATGACAGCCATGACCGGTGATGCATACTTCCCTGGCGGAATGGGTGTTTTCGATTGTGAGCAAGATCAATTCCTTGTCTTTGAAGACGGGCCAAGTGCATTTGTAGAACTTCAGTGGGCTACATACAGAGATGCCTCTGACCAGTGCAGCTTGTCGCGTATCTGGGGTGGTATTCACCCTCCCGCTGATGACCTTCCGGGACGTGAAATTGGTTTAGAGATTGGTTTGGATGCATTTGACTTCGTTACTGAGCTTTTCAATACTGAAGTTCCACGTGTTGAGTCTATTGACCCTGCCGTTACAATGATCAATGATGCACAAGATGGATTGGAATTTACTTTGACTGTTGCTTTCGACCAAGACATGGCGGCTATGCAGTTCCCGGT
The DNA here is from genome assembly GCA_964553485.1 of uncultured Comamonadaceae bacterium. Lineage (GTDB taxonomy): Bacteria > Bacteroidota > Bacteroidia > Flavobacteriales_D > Sanyastnellaceae > CAZKMC01. Next base: position 6,780 of record CAZKMC010000012.1, on the reverse strand, counting down.
AATAACCTTCCCAAATGCAGATTTGAGCGCTACCTTGACTATGTCTGACGTGACCTGGATGACTCCAGACACTTTGATCGCAACTTATACGGTTGCAGATGCAAACGTGACCTTGATGGACGTAAGCGTAAATGTGATAGGAGGTTACAATACCCTTGGAACGCCACTTGAGCCAGCTGTGGTAACAGAGGTGTTTGATGTGGACACAGAAAACCCAATGGTGAGCGCCTCTGCTCCTTCCATGGACATGTTGGCTGATGCCAATGTAGGAGATGGAATGTGGACCGTAGAGCTTTCGTACTCAGAAGCAATGAACGTAGACATGACCCCTGTAATCGGTTTCCCGATGGAGGACATGAGCGGTTCATTAGTGATGAACACGGACATGAGCATGTGGGACGAAACAGGAATGATCTTTACGGCAGCTTTCAACGTGCTGGATGAGAACATTGAGCTTTCAAACGGTGACATCTCAGCTGTAATGGCTACAGATGCCAACGGAAACGTACAGCTTGATTTCGAATCTGCAGACGTAGTGAGCATTGACACCAAGAACCCAGGCTTGCTGCTTCTTTCCGCCAACACTTACACGGTGGTTGATGAAGATGCAGGTACTGCAACACTTTCCATGATCGCCATCTTTGATGAAGCAATGGACACAGGTGCTGCCCCAGCGTTTGGTTTCCCAATTGAAGACCCAACAAATACATTGACGCTCAACACAGATGAATCAGGTTGGTTGAATGGAACTACATATTCTGTAGCCTACGACGTTACTGACTTGAATGAAGCCATTGAAGACATCGATGTAGAGATCACAGGAACTACTGACCTTGCTGGAAATGCACAGGTGGATATTCTTTTGATCAACCAATTGACCATCGACATGGATAGCGCTGTTTCTGTAGGAGAAATTCTTCGCGCAGAAAACCTCACTATCTATCCAAACCCAGTTAGAAGCGACGCGTCGTTCACAGTGGAGACCAACCATGAGGTTGCAGGTTCATTGGTTCGCATGTATAGCATCACTGGTGAGATGGTTCGCAATTTGCAAATCAATCAAAGCGGAACACAGTTCGTTGTTTCCACGGCTAATCTAGCTGCGGGACAATACGTGATTCAGCTAGAAAATGATTTCGGTAAAGTTGGATTTACAGTTCAAGTAGCCGAATAAAGTACTCTCGACGTACAATAAAAAGCCCTTCTGCGTTACCCAATGCAGAAGGGCTTTTTTATTCCTAGGTGCTCAGATCTCATTTCAAGAAGCAAGCACATGCAGGTTCTGAATATAGAGGTTTTGGCCTCTCGGCCCAGGAGTGGTTGCACGCGTGATCAAATGATGAACTCCCTTTCGCAATGGAATATATTGACTGAACAACGGTTTGGTTCGCCGACGCTAATTACAGCTGCGCATGATACTTATGGACGGCTGGAAGCCGTCCCTCTCTGTGGCGTTTTAAGAGAGCTAAGGGCGTAATGATGCGCCCCAAAAAAGGCTTCACTTGGACGAAGTCCAGCCGAACAGAAGTCCTATTTGAAAAAGATGGGGTGTGAAATTGAGAATTAGCAGTTTGTATGTATCAATATTACCCAGCGAACAAAGTGAGCCTCGGAGCCCGCGACTACCAATTCGTAATCTGTAATTCGTAATTAGCCGTAAGGCCTACATCCAGCTTCCATGGAAAGTCTCCACCCGATAAAGCAGATACTGATGAAACTGCTTCACCACATCCACAGGTAAAAACCGAACGCTCCTGCTTCCTGCCGCGGTATGAAGAAACAGGTGTGCTGTTCCTCTTCTTCGCTGGAAAATTGTCTGGGAGAATTCCACATTCTGCACCTTGACAAGCTTCAACACGGTTCTTTGAGTGAAAAGCCAGCCTCTGGTATAGATTAGAATCTCTCCGTTGGTATAGAGCCTCACCGACTTATAATACTTCCAAGCGAACAGAATCACCAGCGGAATATATGCCAGAAGAATAAGGAGGTATTTAAGCTCGCCGGAAAAGTACGCTACTATTCCAAATCCAATCAAAGCTGGAATGGTAAAAACCAAAGACAACACCATAAACTGCGTCCAGTGTACTCCAAGTTCAAATTCATGTTCCACCTCCTGATGCTCAGGGAAGAGGCTGTTCATTATTTGTCCCGTTTGATGCTCGTAGCAGGCCGGAATCTCAACGCCTTGTTTGGCTTCGCTATTTTCACTTTGGCCTTGGTAAATGCGCACCATTTCAAAGCCAGGTATACGTCGCAAAAAGTTGTCGTACCAATCAATGAACTGAATTTTCTGAATGGGGATGGTGTATTCATTGCGCTTCAGCAATCCAGAATTCACATGCACTGCCTTTGCAGATAAATACGCTTTCAAGTTGAAGTATTTCAATACTGATTGCACCATGGAGATGATCATGGATCCAATTACAAAAATGACAATCCCGGCGGTGATCATGTACATACCCCACTGAATGCCTTCTGTAGCATATCGTCCTAATTCTGCCTCCATTTCATCATCCGAGAAGAAGTTGAACTGCGCCGCCCAACCCCACAACACACCTAGTGCGATGAATCCATTGCGCAGGTGATTCTGAGTAAGGCCAACTTGAAATAGCTGCCACTTGCTCAGTGTTACCAACATTTCTTTCTTTTCCTTGGCATGAGGAACAATCACTTGACCATCTAAAGACACGGCTCCGTCTTGAGCAGCTTCGGCAATGGATTTATCTGCTTCCAGAATTTCTTGCAGCGCCAATGCATCCTTTTTGGTGAGTGCTTTGATTTCGAGTTCGCTTCCTTTAGATCCTGCGGTGTCTACTTTGACCCCAGTGAGTTTGATCAATTGCTGAATCACGTTCTGGTGGAGGTGCACGGTTTGAATCCTCTCAAACGGAATAGCGATGCGCTCACGGGTAAAAACTCCTTTATTGATGATCAGTTGGCGGTCTTTTACATAAAAGACGAACCTTGTGTACTGCAACCAGGTCAATATGGCAATGAACACCAAACCAATAACCACTGAACCAATCAAATAGGGCATCATGCTATTTTGGAAGGCAGCATACACCGCAATGGCAAAAACAGCACGCCCAAATTTGCGGAGGTTATCCGCAAAAATAACGGCCACTCCAAGTAGCTCTTGTTTTCTTGGTTCAGAGAAATCTGCGTTATGCATGTTGTTCAGCAGATTGGGTAATAAAGTCTTTGAGTCTTTGGGCCTCCTCGGGCGGCAGCCCACCAATAGTTAAATCTGAGGAAGACCCTCCTGCCGTGTATATTTTGAGTGCGCTGATGTTGAACGTTTTCCCGATCGGCCCTTGCACTATCTCACTGTGTTGGATGCGGTTGAAGGGCACTGTCACCATCACATAACGAAAGAAGCCCTTTTGATACGTGATGTCTTTTTCTCTGAGTACATACCCTCTAATCTTGAAACTCAAATGCTCCCCGATCAACACGAGCAGGAATAAGGCAGCCCAAGCTCCGAGCAGAATAAAGAAGATTTTGAATTCGCCCTGAACAACTGGCGCAACTATAGGAACCAGAAGGAAAGTGAATAATATTCCCACACGAAGCATGCGCAGGCCTTTGTACCTCAAAGGATGTTTCTGATAGGTCGCCTCATCCAAATCGGGAAGGGCTGTGGGATCAATTTCAAGGTTCTGGTAAAGCATGTCTAAATTTAGTTCAGGAAAGTGAAGGACCGCAGCCGTTGACTTTGTTTTCTGAACCGCTTATACTTCAAATCCCAACTTCTGGTTGAGTTCGGGGCTGAATTTAGGAAGCCTAGAACGTTCAACGAGGTAGGAAGTCAATTCTGCAAACTCTGAAAATATGTAATGGCTGTCCAGCGCATTTTTGAGGTAATTCTTTCCCGTGCTGCCTCCTGTACCCACACGGTGGCCAATCATACGGTGTACCATATTCATGTGGCGGTATCTCCAAGTGGCCATCAGTTCATCGATTGACAACAAATGATTGATCAATCTAAAGGGCATTGCCAACATGGGGTAACCTCTAAAAAGCATAATAAAAAGCGCAGAACGTCTTGCTCTGGTGCTTAATCTGCGCTTGTCATCCTCGTATTCCAGGTTCATGAACAGGCGATCATAGTACTTGAGGCTTTCCGATTCGCCCTCGCCCAATGAAGAGGCGTATTCAGCGCGGTAAGCAGTCCAGAATGCATGGTCTCCATTTTCTGAAGCTTCAAAATTCTGCCACAACTCAGGCTTGTCGAAATAAGGCATCCTTTCCAACCAGCTTGTTACAAGATCCAGTAGCGTTTCTTGTCCATCCAGATCTAAAATCTGCTGACGGTCATGGGGTTTGAGTTGGGAGACATAGTATTCTTTGCCAAATCTATCCGCAGAGCGCAAACCTAATTTTGCTTCCAAAATTTTGAATTGCATGCTTTGGAATCCCGATGCAGGACGAAGCAAGTCTCTGAAGTCGAGGAAGTCCAATGGCGTCATTGTTTCAATGACATCAATTTGTTGGATCAGCAATTTTAGGATTTCCACCGTTCTGTTTAAGCGGTGGTCCATGATCTGGATATCTGGTGAATTGTCGTTGATAGAAGGTCGGTTCAAAATCTCCATCACAGATCCTACTTCATGCAGAATTTGTTTGAACCAAAGCTCATAAGCCTGATGGACAATAATGAAAAGCATTTCATCATGCGCTTCCTTATTGACTTTATCACTTTCAGGAGCTTGGGCACCTAAGATCTTATCGAGTTGCAGGTATTCAGAGTAATAGACGTTGGACATGTGGCAATTGCTTTTACGGAGGTAAATGTAGGAGGAAGTTTGCACATGCGGGTTGACCAATGTCATCTGAATCCCAGCAAGGCCATTGTCCCATAAAATCTTAGGCACAAAAAAGGGGGCTCACGCCCCCTCATTCGTCTTTATATAGTTAGCCTTGGTTAAGGATTTTTAGTCTTTATTCTTGGCGAATTCAGTGTGCGACCCTAACCGGCAGTTTCTTGAACGAAACTTAGGATGGAGAGTTTCAAAATTAGCAATGAATTCATGCTTTTTTTAGAAATACAATACTTTGAACTCAGTTCTTCTGTTCTGTTGATGTTCTTCATCCGTGCATTAAATTCCATTTCCACAGTTATTGCGCAATTCGCTTTCGCCGTAGCCTTTATAGATCATCATACTTGCCTGTACACCTTTTGAAATAATATATTCAACAGCGGCCTTGGCTCGTCTTTCAGAGAGTTGTTGGTTATAGCTATCCTCTCCCCGTGCATCTGTATGCGAACCTAACTCGATGTACATGGAAGGATTATCAAGCATCATTTTCATAAGCTTGTCCAATTCTTTCGCAGCATCAGGTCGGATTTCCGCGCTGTTGTAATCATACAGAATGTTCTCCAACTCAATTGCTTTATTCAGCTCTACTTTTTGGAGTTCAGTGCCCGAAAATTCTTCGATGTGAATGATGCCCGGCTCTTTATTTACGGTTGAGAAAGGCACCACTTTAGAGAAGAATCCTTCACTAGTAAAACGCATCATATATTCCTGACCCGGTTCAATTGCAAAGGCTACTTTTCCGTTAGGTGGGTGAGTTTTTCCTGGCGCTGGCCATTATGTATGTTCAAGAGAGTAACTACTAGCCCTTCCTTTGGGCGGTCGTCTGTTACGTTGAACATTGTTCCTTCAACTCCCCATTCCATTAGGAAAAGTCCAACTTCTCCTAGATCTAGGATTCCCTCATAAACGTGGCACGGAGAATCAGTAGATGAGAATGTAGACCAGATATCTCCATTTTCCACAAATACTCGGTACCCGCAATGTTCTTTAACAAGATCAAATTTAAACGTGGCATTTGGCCCCATCACTTGGGTTTCAATGATTTGTCACGTTTCAGAAAATAAGATGACTTTAGCTCCTTGAAGTTTATTTCCAGTGTCCAAATCAACTACAGAACCTTCAATAAGTAGAGGCAAGTTGGCTCTACTTTCAATTTTAACTAGGTCATCCTTTGGGCTTCCTATTTTGCGGTTGGTTCAGAGAAATCCGTGTTTATTATCGATACGATCATCTGTATGCACCATCTCATATCTTTCCAGCCACGCGTCGGCTTCCTCATATTGTTCGATACTCTTTAAACTGAGTGCATAGTGGAGTATCTGCTCAGGGGTTGGCTCGTCCTTCACAACCAGTGCGTACCACTTAGCTGCTTTTTTAAGGTCGCGTTGTTGCCAATAGCATTCTGCTTTAGAAGCAGCAACTACAGTTGAAGCCATTCCGTCTGTAATTGCCTCTTCATAAAGAGCAGCCTCCTCAGCGTAGGCAAACTTTTCCATTAACACATCAGCTTGTTTGACCAGCTGTTTTTGGCCAATTGCTGATTAAACTAATTGTAAATATGAATATGAACTGTTTCATTTGAGTGGACTTTCTTGCTTAGAAATAGCGTGGAAACAATGAATGATTTGACTTAAAGACAAAGTCATAACTCAGCATGATTTCATGCGTGCCTATATTGCAGCTGCCTAAATCATTGGTTGTATAATCAAAAGCATACCCTGCTCTTAATTGTGAGGTTACCTGTTATGACATCAACACACCAGCTGCAGTTTTGCATCTGTACATTCCACCAAGCCAGAGCTTTTCAGAAATGAGGAGATTTGCTTTGATCTCAGCAGAAACCGGCGCTCCTGGCACATACTTCACCAGAGCAGTTGGTTTGAGTTTCAAAGTAGAATTAATCGGTACCACTATTCCGGTAGTGGCAAAGAAATGTCGTTTCTCAGAACCCTGTTCCAAG